>CAZMUJ010000046.1:0-25007 GCA_964569605.1 uncultured Acidobacteriota bacterium | reverse complement strand
CGAATCCCTCCTGGCCTGCCATTAAACAATATTTTTGATCATTTGAAGACAATTTAAAGAGAAATGTTGAAACGAATTTTTGAAGCACCACAGCGCTTTCACAGATTTTATGGAGACGTCAGGACAGAACTAAAAAAGGTGACCTGGCCTGCTAAAAAAGAAGTTTACAACACGACAATGGTTGTCATTGTGACGGTTTTCTTTTTTGGGGCTTACTTATTTCTCGTTGACCTTGTGCTGAAGAACGTGGTGGAAAAAATAATGGGAGCTCTGGCGAGCTTATTAGGTTAATTTTTCTCTGGAACCAAAAAAATGGAACAAGAAACAGACCGAGTCGATCAAGAGCCCAACAAGCAGTGGTACATTATTCATACGTATTCGGGCTTTGAACACAAAGTTGCAGAGGGTCTCATGAATCGTATACAGGTTTATGAGCTTCAGCACCAAATCGGACAGATTTTGATTCCCACTGAAGATGTTGTCGAGATGAAGGGGAGAAAGAAAGTAGTTTCCTCTAAACTTTTCTTCCCCGGTTACATTCTTGTTGAAATGGAAATGAATGATGAAACCTGGAATCTAGTTCGCAATACTCCAAAGGTCACGGGTTTTGTCGGTCAAGGGAATAAACCAACGCCCCTTACAGATGAAGAAGTAAACCAGGTAGTGCATCGTGTTTCAACCACGGATGAGAAACCTAAACCAAAATTCACATACGAAAAGGGCGAGACCGTCAATATAATTGATGGACCTTTTTCAAATTTCACAGGGACTGTGGAAGAGGTTAATTTAGAACGGAGCACACTTAAGATCATGGTTACCATCTTTGGACGTTCAACTCCAGTTGAACTCGAATTTATACAGGTTGAAAAGGTATAGGCATGGCTAAGGAAGTAAGTGGAATGATTAAATTGCAGATCCCGGCAGGTAAGGCCACACCGGCGCCTCCAGTGGGGCCGGCTCTGGGACAGCATGGTCTCAATATAATGGATTTTTGCAAAGCCTTTAATGCAAAAACTCAAAAGGATCAGGGATTGATTATTCCCGTTGTGATAACTATTTACAAAGATCGAAGTTACTCATTTGTGACCAAAACTCCTCCCGCTGCTGTATTATTGAAGCAGGCGGCTGGAATAGCAAAGGGATCGGCTATACCTAACAGGGATAAAGTGGCATCTGTTCAGATGAAGCAGGTTGAAGAAATTGCCAAAACTAAAATGCCTGATCTAAATGCAAATGATCTCGAGGCTGCCAAGAAAATTATACTAGGCACTGCTCAAAGCATGGGATTGGAGATAACTGAGTGATCTTCAGTAGAGGTTGTTCTTGTTACTAGGTGGGAAAAAACTTACCTGAAAAGGAATACGAAGTATATGTCTGGTAGAAAATACAGAGAGTCTAAAAGCCAAGTAGAGCATCAGTCGTATGAGTTAACAGAAGCCATTGGCCTTATGCAAAAAATTAAATTTGCTGAGTTTGATGAAACGGCTGAGATCTCAATTAGATTAGGAGTTGACCCAAAACATGCCGATCAAATGGTTCGGGGAACGGTGGTGTTGCCCCACGGTTTGGGGAAGTCCATTAAAGTTTGTGTCATTACCTCAGGTGAGAAAATTAAGGAGGCCGAAGAGGCTGGTGCTGAGTTGGTGGGAGGTGAAGACCTAGTTAAAAAAATTCAAGATGGTTGGTTAGATTTTGATGCTCTTGTTGCAAGCCCGGATATGATGAAGCTAGTAGGACGCTTAGGGAAGGTTTTGGGCCCTCGCGGTCTTATGCCCAATCCCAAGGCCGGTACTGTAACTTTTGATGTTGGGAATGCAGTACGCGAAATCAAAGCAGGAAGAGTTGAGTTTAGGGTTGACAAAAATGGGGTCATACATGCCCCTTTTGGTAAGACTTCGTTCGAACATGAGCATCTGACTGAGAATGCACTTCGATTCATTGAAGCGGTGGTGGGTGCTCGACCAGCATCTGCAAAGGGAAGGTATCTTAAGGGTGCTTCTGTCACATCTACTATGGGTCCGGGTATTAAGTTGGATGTTGCTCAACTGAATTAAGAATTGAAAACTCGGATAGCAATTATGCATAAAACAGAAAAACAGATACGAGTAGATCGATTACATGAGGTCTTTTCTGAAAGTACAGCTGTCCTTCTAATCAACTTTACTGGAATTGGTGTTATACAGGAGACACAACTAAGGCGGAAAGTGGCCGAGATAGGTAGTTACCAGGTTGTAAAGAACACATTGGCCCTGCGAGCTGCACAAGATACTCCTTTGGAACCACTGACTGAACAATTTCATGGACCTACTGCGATCGCTTTCACCCGAGAGGATCCGGTAGGGCTGGCCAAATCACTCAAGTCTTTTTTCAAGGAGCATCCGCAAATGAGTTTTAAGGCGGCAGTGCTCGATTCGAAGCAATTGTCAGCAGAACAGGTAAATGAATTGGCAGAGTTGCCGAGTCGTGAAGCATTACTCGCGCAGCTAATTGGTCTGATACAAGCTCCTCTTATTAGTTTAGCGGGAGCTCTTCAGTCACCAATAAAACAATTGGCTTTGGGGCTCAAACAATTAGCGGAAAAAAATAAGAATACAGGAGATTAACATTATGGCAATCAAACGAGAAGAAGTACTGAGCTGGATCGAACAGGCATCGATCCTTGAAGTTAATGAACTGGTAAAGGATATGGAAGAAAAATTTGGAATCACTGCGGCTGCAGTGGCTCCAGTAGTCGCAGCAGGAGTTCCGGGATCTGGATCTGGCGCGGGTGAAGCAGCCGAGGAGAAAACTGAATTTGAGGTTGTTCTAACGGCAGTTGGAGAGAAAAAAATCAATGTTATTAAAGCTGTGCGAGAGGTTACTAGTCTGGGGCTCAAGGAATCCAAGGATTTAGTCGAAAGTGCACCTAAGGCAATTAAGGAAGGTATTAGTAAAGAAGAGGCAGAGGGTGTAAAAAAGAAATTTGAGGAGGCCGGAGCCTCAGTAGAAATAAAGTAGTGAAGATACTTTAATAAGGTTATTGCAGGACTGTGCTTGATGTGTTAACCTCAACCCTTTTTAAGCGGTGCTGTTTCTACCAGAGTGGATAGGGACAGCGTCCGATCCTTTTCATAGCAGTTGTTTTAAAATAAGAATCTTAGTAGCAGGGTCTGCAGCTCTGCTATTAGGGGCATTCAACATAGTAACGGAAACTTGCTGAAGGTTTCTACATTCCTCTTAACTAACCGTTTTGGCTCCTAGAAAGCGTCAGGGTTTTTTTGTGTCTATCTAAGGAGCCGATGGTGGGATCCAAATTATAGGAGAACTGAGTTACATGAGCGAATTGATCGAGAACGCTTATCGCACAAGAGTTGACTTTTCAAAAATTCCCTCGGTTTTTCCAATTCCGAATCTTTTAGAAATCCAGAAACAGTCCTATGCACGGTTTCTACAAGCTGACATAAAGCCATCCGAACGAAAAGAGACAGGACTCCAAGCTGTTTTCAAGTCGGTTTTTCCAATTACAGACTTTCGGGGTACTTCTTCGCTTGAGTTTGTGGATTACTCAATTGGTAAATGGGAAGGCAAATATAGCATTGAAGAATGTAAAGAAAGAGGCATGACCTATGCTGTCCCTCTAAGGGTTAAAATCCGTTTGGTCGTGTGGGACGTTCAGCCGAAAACGGAAGTCAAAACCATCCGGGATATCAAGGAACAAGAAGTTTATTTTGGTGATATTCCTGCGATGACAGAAAATGGGATTTTCATTATTAACGGGACAGAGCGGGTAATTGTAAGCCAGCTTCACCGTTCACCTGGGGTTTTCTTTGAAGCAGATCCTAAGATTAATTACTATTTGGCTAAAGTCATTCCCTATCGGGGATCTTGGGTTGAGTTTGAACACGATAAAAAGGGTTTACTCAATGTTCGAATTGACCGAAAACGCAAGTTTCTTGCCACTACTTTTTTACGGGCTCTTGGCTTAAATTCCGATTCGGAGATTCTTTCAACGTTTTACAGTCCAAGTCGGATTACTGCTAAGGGGAAAAAGTTGTTTTGGAAGGTTGATGACAACTTAATTGGTCGTCGCCTGATGTTCGACATTCCTGAAGTTGGTAAAAAGAAGAGTGTCTTGTTAGCTGCTGGTCGAAAGTTGACCAAAAACACTCTTGCTCGATTAAAGAAGGCTAAAATTGAGGAAATAGAGGTTGGACTCGAAGATCTTTCTGGAGCTTTTTCTTTGGGAGATTTTATTGACGAGGAATCAGGAGAAATTCTTTTAGAGGCAAACGGAGAGATAAATGGAAGTGTGATTAACACACTAGTAGAGGCAGGGATTCAAGAGTTCGAAGTCTTTTTTCCAGATCGAGATGATGTTGGAATGATCCTCTCCAACACATTGAGGAAGGATTCAATTAAAAATACAAATGATGCGCTGATTGAGATTTATCGTAAGCAGAGGCCTGGTGATTTGCCGAATCTAGAAACTGCAACGGCTTTATTTCATGGCATGTTTTTTGACCCACACAAATATGACTTTTCAAAAGTCGGACGTCTGAAATTTAATATCAAGCTTGGCTTGGATACCTCACTAAATGAGAAGACTTTGACCCCCCAGGATTTTTACCAAATCATAGAGTATTTGCTCCGACTCAAACAGGGCCTAGGTTCTTCTGATGATATTGATCATCTTGGAAACCGCCGGGTTAGGTCTGTTGGGGAATTACTCGAGAACCAATTTCGAATTGGCTTAATTCGAATGGAACGCGCCATCAAAGAAAAAATGTCAGTCCACCAGGAAATGCCGACGGCTATGCCGCATGATCTCATCAACGCTAAGCCGGTCATGGCAGCCATTCGAGAATTTTTTGGAAGTAGCCAGCTTTCCCAGTTCATGGATCAAACAAATCCGCTTTCAGAGATAACACACAAGCGTCGTCTCTCTGCCCTGGGACCTGGAGGCTTGAGTCGGGAGCGAGCAGGGTTTGAAGTCCGCGATGTCCACCCAACACACTATGGGCGGATCTGTCCTATCGAAACCCCTGAAGGTCCGAATATCGGACTTATTTCCTCCCTTAGTAGTTACGCGCGTGTGGATGAATTCGGTTTTATCGAATCACCATACCGAAAGGTGAAAGACGGTAGGATTTTAGACTTTGTGATGATCCAAAACGCCGGTAAAACCGATTTCAAGGCAGGACAGATTTACGAGAAGTCTCAAGTTGAGCGGGCTAATGCCAAGTTTAAAACTGTCGGACAGGCTCTCTATACGCCGCATGCTTTTTATTTGACAGCTTGGGAGGGTGATAAACATTTTATTGCTCAGGCAAATATACCAGTAGACGAAAAACAAAGGATAATTCCAGATCGTGTTAGTGCCCGACATCAGGGTAATTTTGTCTTCACTCCCGTTTCGGAAATCGAATATGTAGATGTCAGTCCGAAACAGCTTGTTAGTGTAGCGGCAAATTTGATCCCATTTCTGGAACATGATGATGCCAATCGTGCTCTTATGGGGTCTAATATGCAGCGTCAAGCAGTTCCTCTCATTTCTGCAGAAGCTCCGTTTGTTGGAACGGGAATGGAGTACATTGCTGCGCGTGATTCTGGTGCAGTGGTTGTTTGTAAAAGATCGGGTGTTGTGGAAAATGTGGATGCGGAGCGGATCATCGTCCGTGTTATTGAAGGGGTTGGAAGAGATGAGTATAGAGCAGGCGTCGACATCTATAAAATGGTTAAGTTTCAGCGCTCCAATCAAAATACGTGCATCAACCAGAAGCCTCTTGTTTCAGAAGGTGACGAAGTAAAACAGGGCCAGATCCTTGCTGATGGGCCTTGTGTCGAGAGTGGTGAGCTGGCTTTGGGGCGTAACATTCTAGTCGCTTTTATGCCTTGGCTAGGATGCAACTTTGAAGATGCTATTTTGGTAAGCGAACGTCTTGTTAAGGATGATCTTTATACCTCTATACATATTGAAGAACTCGATATTGAGGCCCGCGATACCAAGCTCGGAGCTGAGGAAATTACTCGCGATATTCCGAATGTGAGTGAATCAATTCTTGGTGACTTAGATGAGAGTGGGGTTATTCGAATCGGAGCAACAATCAAGCCGACAGCTATCCTGGTTGGAAAGGTGACCCCGAAAGGCGAAACTCAGTTGACGCCAGAAGAAAAACTCTTGAGGGCTATTTTCGGTGAGAAAGCTGGAGAGGTAAAGGATGCCTCGTTGTATGCTCCTCCGGGCATCCAAGGCACTGTTGTCGATGTGAAGATTTTTTCTCGTAGAGGAGCTGAAAAAGATGCCAGAGCTCAACAGATAGAGATGGAAAAGGTGGAGAGGTTGAAGAAGGATCTTAGGGATGAGATCAGAATTCTAAAAGATGAAGCCTCTAACCGAATAATTGCCCTTCTGGTTGGAACTAAGGCGCTTTCAAAATTGGATGATAGGAACGGTTCTAAACTTGCTTCTAAGGGCGAAAAACTCACAAGGGAGATTCTTTCTAAGCTGGGGTACGCCGAACTCCTGAAGCTAGAATTGAAGGAAGAGAAATCAAAAGAGGTACAGGGGATTGAGACAGATACTAAGGAACGAATTGAGCTGAGGAATTCGGCTCTTGAGGACAGACTTGACCGAATGCAAAAAGGGGATGATTTGCCTCCTGGAGTTATCCGAATGGTTAAGGTCTATGTAGCCATGAAGCGAAAACTTGCAGTTGGAGACAAGATGGCAGGTAGACATGGGAATAAGGGTGTCATTGCACGAATTTTACCTGAAGAGGATATGCCCTACTTGCCTGATGGAACCCCAGTAGAGATTGTACTTAATCCCCTTGGAGTTCCTTCCCGAATGAACGTTGGCCAGATTTTAGAAACTCATCTAGGGTGGGCAGCTCAAGCGCTAGGATTGAGCTACGCTACACCAGTGTTCGATGGAGCAAGTGAGAACGAAATTAAGGGTGAGTTGCAAAAGGCCGGTCTTCCAGAGGGGGGCAAGACCATTCTTCATGATGGCCTAAGTGGTGAACCCTTCGATCAACAGGTAACTGTTGGCTATATATACATGCTCAAACTTAGCCATCTGGTTGATGACAAGATTCACGCACGTTCGATCGGTCCATATAGCTTAATTACGCAGCAGCCGCTTGGTGGGAAAGCTCAATTTGGAGGACAACGTTTTGGAGAAATGGAGGTTTGGGCGCTGGAAGCCTATGGTGCTGCCAGTATTCTGCAGGAGCTCTTGACCGCAAAATCTGATGATGTTCAGGGACGAGCTAAAATCTACGAAGCGATAGTGAAGGGGGAGTCTATGTACAATCCAGGAATTCCCGAGTCCTTCAATGTTCTCATTCGAGAACTACAGTCTTTGGCCCTCGATGTGGAGCTTTTGGAAAAACCTAAGAAATTGTTGTCTCCATCCGAAGATGAGTTGCAACAGACTGATGTGTTTGAGCAAGTGTTAGATCAACAGAAAGAAACAGAGCAGGTAAAGGCAACCTGACTGTAACATGCTTCGTTTTGACTAGATACCAATTAATTTGTATGGAGGCCTGACTTTGAGACTATTTCAAGAACAAGCTGATAAGAGCCAATTGCTCACGAATTTTGAGGCAATCCGGATCGGTTTGGCCTCTCCTGAGAAGATTCGGTCTTGGTCAAGTGGAGAAGTGACTAAACCAGAGACCATAAACTACCGTACTTTTAAACCAGAGCGAGATGGCCTTTTTTGTGCCCGGATTTTTGGTCCTGTTTCTGATTGGGAGTGCCTTTGCGGGAAGTACAAACGCATGAAGCACCGTGGAGTCATATGTGACAAATGTGGTGTTGAAGTGACACTCTCGAAGGTACGTAGGGAGCGCTTAGGCCACATAGAACTTGCAAGCCCTTGTTCGCATGTCTGGTTTTTCAAGGGACTTCCCAGCCGGATTGGTCACTTGTTAAACATAACTCTGAGAGAGCTCGAGCGTGTTCTTTATTTTGAAGGTTATGTAGTTTTGGATCCTGGTGATGCTCCTCTCAAGGAGCATGAGATGCTTAATGAGGATCGTTTTCGAGCCCTCGATTCAGAGTATCCTGGGCAGTTTGAGGCTGGTATGGGTGCTGAGGCAATCAAAGAACTTTTGCGTCGTGTCGATATCGAATCATTGGCTGTAGATTTACGTTTTCGGATGAGAAATGAAACGTCCCAATTAAAACGGTTGAAATTTTCTAAGCGACTAAAGGTTGTGGAAGCCTTTCGTAAATCTGGAAATAAGCCAGAGTGGATGATCATGGATGTCATCCCTGTTATACCTCCTGAGCTCAGGCCATTAGTCCCATTAGATGGAGGACGGTTTGCGACATCAGATCTTAACGATTTATATCGTCGGGTAATCAACCGGAACAATCGCCTGAAAAAATTGATGAGTTTGCGGGCTCCGGAAGTAATTGTACGAAATGAGAAGCGAATGCTGCAGGAGGCCGTTGATGCACTATTTGACAATGGGCGTCGGGGTCGGGTACTACGGGGAGTTAAGAACCGACCATTGAAGTCTCTTTCCGACACTCTCAAAGGAAAACAAGGTAGGTTCAGACAAAATCTTCTGGGAAAACGAGTAGACTATTCTGGGCGTTCTGTAATTGTTGTCGGCCCCGAGTTGAAATTGCATCAATGTGGGCTTCCGAAAATTATGGCACTTGAACTGTTCAAGCCTTTTATTTATAGCCGTCTTGAGAAGGAAGGCCATGCTGCAACCATCAAGGGTGCCAAGGAAATGGTTGAAAATCAGGAAGCTGTGGTTTGGGATATTCTTGACGATGTTATAAAAGGACATTCCGTGATGCTTAATCGGGCTCCAACTCTACACCGTCTGGGAATTCAGGCCTTTGAACCCGTTTTAGTGGAAGGCAAGGCAATCAAAGTTCATCCGCTGGTCTGCACTGCCTTCAATGCTGATTTTGATGGTGATCAGATGGCGGTACATGTTCCATTGTCTCAAGAGTCGCAGATTGAAGCATCGGTTTTGATGCTTGCTAGTCATAATGTCTTGTCCCCTGCAAATGGACAGCCTCTTGCTATTCCCAGTCAGGATATCGTTCTCGGTTGTTATTATTTGACCTCTGCAAAGCCAGAGGCAATGGGTGAGGGGCGAACCTTCTCAGGTATTTCTGAAATCTATCATGCTCTTAATTCTGGTGAGGTTGAGATCCGCACCCCTATTCAATTGGGTTATAGAGGAGCATTACTGCAGCTGGATAAGCTCTATGATCAACAGGCCGTTCTTAGATGTGAAGAAGAACAGGTCGAGACTGGGACAATTTCTACTACAGTAGGCAGAGCCATTTTCAATGATCATCTTCCAGAGGAAATGCCTTTTATCAATGGGCTCCTTAAAAAGAAGGGTCTCGGGCAACTTGTCAATTATTGTTATATTCGTTGTGGAACTAAGGCTACAGTCACCATGCTGGATGAGCTGAAAACTGTTGGTTTTCAATATGCTACGAAAGCTGGTTTCACAGTTAGTATCGACGATCTTGTAATTCCAGATAACAAACCAGGACTGGTGAAAGCAGCGGAGAAAGAAGTTATAGAGGTTGAGCAACAGTATTTAGACGGTGCGATTACCAATGGTGAACGCTATAACAAGGTGGTTGCAATCTGGTCTGATGTTACGGAAAAAATTTCGGATTAAATGTTCGAGTCAATGTCCCACATTGACAAAACAGGGATGGGTGATATGAATCCTATTTTTGTAATGGCTGACTCTGGGGCACGAGGTAGTAAACAGCAGATTCGTCAATTGGCGGGAATGCGAGGTCTAATGGCCAAACCATCCGGTGAAATTATTGAAACACCCATCACAGCAAATTTTCGAGAAGGACTAACGGTTTTACAATATTTCATTTCAACCCACGGAGCTCGTAAAGGTTTAGCTGACACAGCTTTAAAAACTGCTGATTCTGGTTATTTGACTCGCCGTTTAGTTGATGTGGCCCAGGATGTGATCGTTACTCAAGAAGATTGTGGATGTTTGGAGGGTACAGACATTACAGCCCTTGTGGAGGCAGGAGAAACGATTGAGGTTCTTCGAGATCGAATTGTGGGTAGGGTCGCTCTAGAGAGGGTGGTGGACCCTTTTACTGGAGACATGATAGTAGAAGCTAATGAGCTCATAGGGGAAGAGAAAGCGGATGAAATCCAGGCCGCCGGAATCGAAAATGTTCAGATTCGTTCGGTGTTAACCTGCAAGACTAAAAGAGGTCTTTGTAAAATGTGCTACGGCAGGAACTTGGCAACGGGCTATTTGGTCGAGTTAGGGGAAGCGGTCGGAGTCATTGCTGCTCAGTCAATTGGAGAGCCGGGAACCCAGCTGACGATGAGAACATTCCACATTGGGGGAGCAGCCAGTCGCATTCAAGAAGAATCTACCGTTAGTTCCAAACATGGAGGTACTGTGAAGTTCCTAAGGATTCAAACGGTCAAGGACAAAGACTCTAATCTGGTGGTAATGAACCGAACGGGTAGTCTCCTCATTCACGATTCCCAAAAAAGAGAGAAAGAGCGATATTCTGTGGTTTATGGAGCCAAGCTCTTGGTAAGGGAAGGTCAAAAGATTGAGCCTGGTCAGAATCTTGTTGAATGGGATCCTTTTACCTTTTCCATTCTTACTGAAAGTGGAGGTAAGGTTGTTTTTAAGGATATAGTTGAAAGTCTCACCATGAAGGAAGAAGTCGATGAAATAACCGGTCTTTCTCGACAGGTAATCACCGATAGTCCGGATGAAAAGCGAGAACCAAGGATTGAAATCAAGAGCGAAAAAGGCAAGATAGTAAGTTCCTATCTAATCCCTACCAAATCTCACTTGATGGTAGAAATAGGGGATGAAGTGCATCCGGGTGATACACTCGCCAAAATTCCACGGGAGACCACTAAGACCAAAGATATTACCGGTGGTCTACCACGAGTGGTTGAGTTATTCGAAGCCAGGAAGCCCAAGGAAACAGCTGTAATTACCGAGATCGATGGTGTGGTGAACTATGGTGGGATTACAAGAGGGCAACGTAAGATAATTGTAGAGAACAAGGAGGCCGAAACTACATCTGAGTACTTGGTCCCACGTGGGGTTCATATTAATGTTCAGGAGGGAGAGGAAGTTATGGCCGGAGAAGCCCTGATGGATGGCCCTCGGAACCCCCATGATATCCTCCGCGTCTTAGGTGAAAAAGAGTTGCAGCGCTATCTGGTCAATGAAATTCAAGAAGTGTACCGATTACAAGGGGTCAACATAAATGATAAACACATTGAAGTAATTGCTAGACAGATGATGCGTTGGATCAAGGTTGAAGATGTAGGAGATACTAAGTTTCTTCTTGATGAACAGGTTGATAAATTTGCATTTGATGCAGAAAATAGCCGTATATTGGAAGAAGGTGGCCAACCAGCAACAGGTAGACCCTTGCTATTGGGGATCACCAAGGCTTCGCTAAGTACTGAGTCTTTTATCTCGGCTGCATCTTTTCAAGAGACTACTAGGGTTTTAACTGAGGCAGCTATTAGTGGAAAAGTCGATTACCTTCGTGGCCTTAAGGAGAATGTGATTATGGGAAGACTTATTCCTGCTGGAACTGGAATGCAGGCCTATCGAAATACGGAAATTGAGAATCCTTTTCAGGTAACTGCTGAATCCCTTGAGTTGACTGGTGAAAATGGTGAAGAATTGGAAACTGGGCTTCGTGTGTCGCAGCCCACAGCACCACAGGCTAGAAGTTAAGCTAGTAGGCTAGGTGTCGTCTATGGCAAGTGACCTGCAGTCGATGTATAAGTTGTTGCAATCAGCAAGCCCACATCTATCCCGTCAGGGATTAGGATTCCAAATACAAATCAATCCCGACGAATAAGAGTAAAGCTATACCAATAAAGCCATTAACTGTAAAAAATGCAACGTTAATACGGCTAAGATCAGTTTCCTTTACAAGGCTGTGTTCATAAAGAAGACTGATTACAACAACAATGAAACCAACCCAACTCAGCCAAGACAGTCCTGAGACCCAAAAAGCCAACAACAGAAAACCAGTCATCGCAAAGTGGAAGATTTTAGCAATTCGCAGTGAAATCAGGATACCAAAGCGTTGTGGGATTGAATTGAGGCCCATCTTCCGGTCAAACTCCAAGTCCTGACACGCATAAATTATATCGAATCCACTTACCCAAAACATTACAGATATACCGATCAAAAAGGGTTCCAACTCGAGGCTCCCGTTCACTGCAACCCAACCCCCCACGGGAGCAATAGCTAGCGATAGGCCTAGGAATAGATGGGAAAGGAAAGTGACTCTCTTGGTGAAGCTATATGCAAATATAATGGCGATGGCTGGCAAAGTAAGTAAAAGGGCTAGTTGATTTAGGTTCCAAGCAGAAAAGAAGAAAAGTGCTGTCGAGATCACAGTAAAAAGAGAGACAAAGCTTCGGCTAATCTGACTGGTGGGAAGGACACGAGACTGTGTTCTAGGATTCAAGGCATCAAATTGGTGATCGGCAAGCTGATTGAAAGCCATGGCAGCGCTCCGGGCCCCGATCATGGCGACCAAAATCCAGACAGAGGTTTGCCAAGGTGGAATTTCTCTAGATGCCAGAAGTGCTCCTAAAAAGGCAAAGGGAAGCGCAAAAATAGTATGCTGAAACTTGATCAGCTCCAAGACGAGTAATAGTTTTTTGATCAAAAGAAAAACTCCCTTTTGGAGTGGCCTGCATTTGGGGTTTTAGTTGTAGCCCTTTTGAGATTTACCTCTAAGTCTTTCATTGTATATTTCTCACGTAGTCAACATCCAAATCTTTAGCAGTAAACTTTCTATTTTCAACTTTTTAAAAATTGAATATTGGACTTTTCTATGGTCACTGGTAATCTGTTGACAATGTTAGACCATATTCATGTTGTTAAGTTAGAAATATATAGACTGCTCTTCAAATCGGTTGCAGATGAAATGGGAACTGTTCTGAAAAGAACATCTTATTCGGCCAATATTAAGGAACGAAGGGATTATTCTTGTGCTGTCTTTGATGCCCAGGGAGAAGTTTTAGCGATGGGAGACCATATGCCCGTTCATCTTGGATCGATGTCCTTTTCCGTGGAGACGGCTTTGAAGGAACTTGATTTAGAAGCTGGAGATATCGCAATTCTGAACGATCCGTTTGGGGGAGGAACTCACCTTCCGGACATCACCATGATCATGCCAGTCTATGACAAGGACTTGACTCAGGCTCCCGTTTTTTACATAGCCTCGAGGGCTCACCATTCAGATGTAGGAGGTATGTCGCCTGGTTCAATGCCTATTAGTAGCGATGTATTTCAGGAAGGGATAAGAATTCCCATTCTCAAGCTCTATCGGAGAGGAAAGCTCAATTCAGATATTTTCAAACTGTTACTTGCAAATGTAAGAACTCCCGCCGAACGGGAGGGTGATTTGGCAGCGCAGGTGGCTTCCTTGCAAGTTGGAAACAAGCAACTCTGTGAACTACTTAAGAAGAATGGAAGAAACGAAATTGAATTGTATTGTCAGGGTCTGCACGATTATGCTGAAAGATTAATTCGCAAAGTCATTGAGGAAATCCCAGATGGTTCTTATCGTGCTGAGGACTTCTTAGACGATGATGGACAGGAACGGTACAGGAGCCGAACCGGAATCAAAATCAGGGTCACAGTTGATGTTTCTGGTGACTCAATAAGAATTGATTTCGAAGGTACGGATGCTCAGGTTGGAGGTTGTGTTAATGCAGTCCAAGCAGTGACCAACTCTGCGATTTGTTATGTGGTGCGCTGCCTAGCACCAGTCGATATCCCAAGTAGTTCTGGAATAATGAGACCGATCAAGATAAAGGCTCCGGCTGCAACAATTGTAAATGCCTCTTATCCAGCTGCCACCGTTGGAGGTAATGTCGAAACCTCCCAGAGGATAGTTGATGTACTCTTGAAAGCACTTGCCATAGCTTTGCCCAAGCGAATTCCGGCTGCCAGTAGCGGGACAATGAACAATATAACGCTAGGAACAATTCACCCCGTTTCACAGAAACCAATCACTTACTATGAGACTATAGGTGGAGGAATGGGTGGTGGCCCTGAAGGACCTGGGGACCATGGCATACATACCCATATGACAAACTCCCTGAACACTCCTATCGAAGCTCTGGAAAGAACCTTTCCAGTAAGAGTACGAGAATACCGACTACGGCATGGTTCAGGGGGGGCTGGCCAGCATCTGGGAGGAGATGGGATTGTGCGCAGCTTTGAAGTTCTTACCGAATGCCAGGCTAGCATCCTATCCGATCGTCGCCGATATGCTCCCTACGGGCTTAAAGGTGGTCGAGCGGGGAAAAAAGGAGCTAACCATGTCATTGTTAAGGGACGAAGAAAAAGAATTCCATCCAAGAGTTCAGTGTGGCTCAAGCCAGGAGATCGTCTTGTTGTTGAGAGCCCTGGGGGAGGGGGATGGGGCGGTGTAGCGGTTCGTCGCCGATCACGGTCTCGTGGTATTTCCAAGGCGAAAACTGATATGTCCCGAAGACGACAACCAAAACGTTAAAAGCCGGACAAAATTAATTGGGAAAATAGTGTTTGGGCAATCTATTTTACCCCAAAATGAAATTACTAAATTTCGAACCTGTTCCTTTCACCCCAACTCTAAATTTAGGCATGGTAGCGAGGTGACCTTGTTTGTTGCATTTTGATGACAACTTCTGAAGTGTTAACATGCTTGTCATATATACTGTCAATAATTTTAACTAGTGGTGGCTGGTTTTGAGGCACACCCTCCGACAAAAGCTTCTTTTATTGATCCTACCTTTGTGCCTAGTCCCGTTAATTGGTATTTCTTTTTTTTCCTATTATCAGGCAAAAGAGCGTATTACTGAAGATCGGATAGCTCTATATCTAGAACAGATTGCCCAGGGCGTTTCTAACACGATACGTCTCACACTTGTGGAACGACAAGAAGAGATTTCAGCTCTTCGACTTTTTTTTCGTGAATACATGAGTAGCGTAGCTAGTCCTTCTCCTCGCGACCTTCTCGATGAAATGATTAGAATCCATGAAGTTTATGATCTGATAATTCTTTTTGATGTGGAAGGTAAAATTCGACTCATGAATGGCACTAGTCGTCACTTGGGGCAGAAGGGACAGGCTTTACAGCTAGACACTAAACAGATAGAGGCTTTAACCGGAAAGGATCTAGCTCTCTTTACGCCAAACAAGCAATGGTTGCGAGAGATCCGATCAGGTCGGTCCGGTTTTATTGACTGGCACGAGTCTCCCCTAGTAGAGAAGCTATACTCCTACGAGAACGAAGATATCGCTTTGCGGTCGTCAATTGGATTTTCCGTTCCAATCCACAACAATAAGGAGATCGTTGTGGGTGGAGTTCTGGGATTGATGAATTGGGAATATGTTCAGGAGATCTTGGATTTTCTAGAAGAAGAGTTTGAAAACCGTTCACTCCGGTCTGGATATAGTTTTCTCTTTGACCGAGACGGTGACACTGTTATAGGACACAAGTATAGGAAAAATCGGATTTTAAAAGGAACTGAATCCGACGTGACCAGAAACAATTACGGGACCAGTCTAATCGAGGATCACGGTCTTTACAAGGTGTCAGAGGTAGTCAAAGGTATGCTTCGAGACCCTCTTGTTAATGACGTGACTAATCTGGATTACGAGTACCCTCCCGGAACTAAAAAAATCAGTGGATTGGCGGAAATCGATCATGAATACTTTAATTGGATATGTGGTGTCGGGATCGATGACCTAGACATTTTCTCTCCGGTTCAGGAACTAAAAAATGTTCTGATTCTCGGAGCCTTGCTTACATCAGTTCTGGTGGTTTTAATTACTTTCTTGGCAGCTCGTCAGTTTACTATTCCTCTTAAGCAGTTGATGGTAACTGCACAAAGAATTGCGCGGGGAGATTCAAGTCATCGCGTCCGCATCTCTAGTCGGGATGAAATTGGTGATCTAGCAGCTACTTTTAATGACATGGCGGAGTCTCTTGAGGACAGAAGCCAAGCGCTTATTGAGCTAAACCGAAGTCTGGAAGAAAAGGTATTGGAAAGAACTGGAGAACTGAAGAAAAGCAACCAAACAATTGAAAAAGCCTATAAGGAATTGAAAGAAGCCCAGGTCCAGCTAGTTCAGAGTGAAAAAATGGCTTCTCTGGGGCAACTTGTTGCTGGAATAGCACATGAAATCAAGAATCCCCTGAACTTTATTTACGGTAATACCGATTTCCTCAAAAATTATATAGAGGAACTGAAGGCGATTCTTCACATGTTTGAAAAGAAAGCCCGTCTTACCCCGGCAGATGCCCAGGTGATTGAGGATTTGAAGGAGAAGAAGAACTTTGAGTTCATGATGGAGGATCTTGATGGGTTGATCCAGAACTTCGAGGAAGGTGCAAGGAGAATTCATGAGATCATAGGAGACCTACGATCTTTTTCCCGTATGGACAGCGATGAGTTTCTACCCACAGATATCCATGAACCTCTGGAAATAGCTCTTAATCTTATTCGGCACGAATATCGTGACCGTATTAATATCCATAAACAGTATGAAGAAATTCCAAAAGTTCCGTGCCATTCCGGAAAGATCAGCCAGGTTTTCATGAATCTTCTTACCAATGCGTGTCAGGCTATTCCGGAAGAGGGCGACATATGGATTCGAACATTTTCCCGGAACAAACGGGCATGTGTCGAAGTAAAAGACAATGGAATCGGTATTTCTAAGGGGAATCTAAATCGAATTTTCGAACCTTTTTTTACAACCAAAGATGTGGGGCTCGGGACCGGACTCGGATTAAGCATATCGTATGGGATTGTCCAGCAGCACAGGGGTATTATCGATGTAGAAAGTGAGTTGAATGGAGGTACTTGTTTTACGATGCAACTTCCACTGGGAGATGAGCAGTGAGCCGCGAGAAAAGTCTTCGACAGCAAAGTCTTCTGATTGTTGATGATGAAAGCGCGAATTTGAAGAAAATTTGTCGAACTTTCTTGGGGGCATATCATATTTTGGAGGCTACGGAAGGAATACAGGCCTTAGATCTTCTTAAAAACCACTCTGTTGATGGCATCATTACGGATCAACGTATGTATGGTATGAGTGGTGTAGAGCTGCTAAAGCGTAGTCTAGAGTTCCAGCCGGATGCTGTCCGAATTATGCTTACTGGTTATACTGAGGTAGAGGATCTGATGGACGCGATTAACGAAGGACATGTTCACAGATATATCACCAAACCTTGGAATCCCTTAACTCTCAAGCAAAGTGTCGAACAGGAACTACGGAATAGGGAACTCAAGCTGGAGAATTCACGTCTGGCTTCAGCACTACAAAAGGCAAATCAGAACCTGCAAAAGGAAAATAGCCAACTACGTACTGAAGTCCTCCGTCTTCAGAATTCCTATTCTGATTTTATTTACGAGAGTAAAGAAATGAGACAGTTGTTGGAATTGGTTGATCGAGTTGTAGAAACTGATTCGACGGTTCTTATTCAGGGGGAAACAGGAACAGGGAAAGAACTTTTGGCTCGTTACATTCACCAAAAGAGCGGGAGGACAACTGCCTCGTTTCTTCCGGTAAACTGTGGAGCCGTTCCAGCCGATCTGGTGGAGAGTTCCTTTTTTGGACATCATAAAGGAGCCTTTACCGGAGCTACTTCGAATTCAAAAGGATTTTTCCGACAGGCTAACAATGGCACCATATTTTTGGATGAAATAGGAGAAGCTCCTATTGATCTTCAGATCAAGTTGTTACGTGTTTTACAGGAAGGAGAGATTCTTCCAGTGGGAGCAACAACTGCCCAAACAGTTAATGTTAGAGTGGTTGCTTCAACAAATCAGAGGCTTGACCGATTGGTAGAAGAAGGTAAATTTCGCCAGGATCTTTTTTTCAGACTGAATGTTTTCTCAGTTACCATTCCCCCTCTTAGAGCCCGATGTGTAGATATTGAAGTCCTTGCTAGGCACTTCATGGAACAAGCTTGTTTCAGGCTTGGCAAAGAATCTGCAGAAATAGGTGAGTCCACTTTTAAATTATTACGAAAATACCGTTGGCCAGGTAATGTACGAGAACTAGAGAACGAGATTGAGCGTCTCGCCATACTTTGTTCGGGAGGTCAGGAGATCGAACCTGCTCAGTTGGCGGAAAGGATTCAAAATTCTTCTGGGAATCCACTAGATGGGCAAACAGAGGGTTCTCTAAAGAAGCAGATTTTAGACTTAGAGAAGAAACTTATCTTGGCGGCCTTGAATACCCACAGAAATAACAAAAGTCAGGCCGCACGTAGTCTCGGCATAACCCGACAGACCATAATATCAAAGCTGAAAAAGTACCCATTGGAAAAATCGTAAACTTTATTTGTCTCTCATTGATTTTTTTTAGATGAAATCAGTCTGCAGATACTTTCATTTCAAAGCAGGAAGGACTTTTCTTTCTGAAAACAGATTAACGATTGAAGAGTGTACTTTTAGCTCATTCCAATTCCCGGAAATAGACCATTGATCTACAGTTCCAAGCATTTTCCTTCTAAATGTAAAAACGTTAGACAGTATTGTTAAATTAATTAACGTATTGGCTAAGTGGTCTTATTTCAATTCTTTAGACCAGTTTCAATAGTTTTTAGATGTGAAGAGGATTAACGGTCTAAACTGACGTAAGTTAGTTAAAATCAATCTTAGTAGCTATTTACAAGGTTTGGCATGGTATTTGCTTAAGAAGTGGTGAAGGAGGTTTGTTATGACCAATTATATTGCAGATACTTCACCATTAGAGTCCAGGCTCACGATAGGGATTAAAGCTAAAGAAGATGCGGCATTTCTTGAATTGTTTAATCGTTTTCGTAGCAAGATATATAGAACAGCTTTCCGAATACTGAAGGAAGATCAATCCGCTCAAGATGCAATTCAAGAAACGTTTATGAATGTGCATCGAGCGGCTGGGAAATTCCGTGGTGACTCTAAATTAGGTACTTGGATTAACCGAATTGCCATTAATGCTTGTCTAGAAATTCTTCGACGAGGGAAAAAGCATCAGAAAAGGATGGACAATGATATTTCTGAATACAATCAGATAAAGGACGTAAATCAACTCACACCCTTTGAGTGTTTCCGTCAGGGAGAGATTAGAGAAAGAGTCAATCGAGGCTTGAATCTTCTCGGGGAAAAGCACCGGAATGTGGTACGTTTGCACGATCTTGAGGGATTTACCATCAGAAATATAGCTCAACAACTTGGAGTTGCTGAGGGAACAGTAAAATCCCGCCTTTTCTACGGCCGTGAACAGCTGAGGTCCGTGTTATAATTTTACACTGCCGCTCTTGGCGGTGGGGGTTGAATGACACTGACTCACTATCGTCTTTTGCACACTAAAGGGGGGGATTGGCCCAAGCTCCTTTTTGAAGTCAAGATTAATATCCATGATGTACGCTCTGGTTACCAAGGGAGCCAAAGTTTTGTTTTCCTTGGGGAGTGGATGGAAGACCCAAGGTTTAATTGGGCTCGAGATATGGTTTTCGAGATCGCTTTTGACGAGGTCAAACGGATCGATCCCCCAAGGATTGTTTCTTGGCCTGAAAATGTAGAAGTTCTAATTCAAGACTATGTATCGAAACTACCTGGACCTGAGATTTGGCATAACCGAGAACTAGGAGTCTATTCGAAATCTAAAGAATCTTTAGAAGAATTTCTCAACCGTTGTCGAGAGGGCTTGATAGAAAGGCGCTTAGAGAGAATGCGGAACCTGCGCGAGGTTTTCTATCACCGTTTCTTTAAACTAGAGAGAAAACTACAGAAATCGCTCATTGAGGAAGAAGAACTGGAGGTCAGCCAACATCTGAGTTTGCAGACAGATCTGAAAAGGCTTTTTTCTGTGGGAAGAGAAAGTTTAAGCCGCATTTTTCTAAAGGATGATTTTCAACTTGTGCTATTGGAAGACCTTAAATGGGATTTCCCAAAACGACCTGGATTCAAGGAACATCTCGAGGCTTTGGGCTTACAATTGGTGAGAGCATACAATGATATTAGCCAGGAGTTTGAGGAGTATGCCAAGGATGTTGAGCTCTATAGTGTCCCCATGGGGGCAGTGAAGATAGAGACTCTTGAAAGAGGTGTAGTGTGGAGTTGAAGTCTGAATATGTCGACAGCCAAGAATCCGTTCTATTAGCTATGAGTGGGGGGGTTGATAGTTCAACAGCTGCTTTTCTACTCCGTGAGTCCGGATTTAGGGTAGTTGGATGTACGATGCAATTATGGGATCATCGCCGTGACCAGGGTTCTGTTAAAGGGCGTCGGACAAGAAGCTGTTGTTCTTTGGAAGATGGCTATGATGCACGTAGGGTTGCCGAAGAACTAGGACTTCGTTTTTATGTCTTGAATTTGGAAGAAGAGTTTGAGAAGCGGGTAATTGAGCCCTTTGTTTCGGATTACTTGAGGGGAAGGACACCTATTCCCTGTACCCGTTGTAACACCTTTCTTAAGTTTGACCAATTGTTGGTTTTTGCCCGCCAGGTTGGAATCGAAAAAGTAGCAACTGGACACTACGCTCGAATCGAGTTTGACCGTGATCAAGGGTATACGCTTCACAAGAGTGTCGATGCTTCTAAGGATCAATCGTACTATCTATTCGAACTTAGCAAAAAGCAGCTGGCCGCTGCTTTATTTCCAGTAGGATCCCTTGAGAAGGAAAAGGTGAGACAGATTGCCGAAGAAGCTGGCCTGGCCACAGCTGGTAAGCAGGAAAGCCAGGAAATTTGTTTTGTTCCTGATCAAGACTATTCGGGTTTTATAAACCGGAATGCCGGAAATATAAATCCAGAGTTTCTTCCTTTACTTGAGTCTCAGCAAACTGGTCCAATTGTGTTCAAGGATGGAGTGCAATTAGGAGTTCATTCGGGTTGCTATCAGTTTACGATTGGGCAGCGTCGGGGACTGGGGATTTCTCATTCTCGTCCTCTGTATGTCCTTCGGATTGAACCGGCTAAAAACACAGTTGTGGTGGGATATCGAGAGCATTTATTTTCCAGGGGGTTGTTGGCGAAAAAGGTGTCACTGATCAGTGGGAACTTTCGATCTAAGTTACGGGCTTCTGTTCGAATTCGGTCACGTCACAAAGAGGTCCCTGCGACAATTCGTCTAAACCGAGAAAACAAGTCTGATTCTGCGGGTGTTTGGTCAGCTAAAGTGATTTTTGACGAACCCCAGATGTCTGTGACACCTGGGCAGGCAGCTGTTTTCTATTCTAGAGATCAGGTTCTCGGTGGCGGATGGATACATTCTCGTCTTTCTTAAAGTAGGGATCGAGGAGTTCCTTTGAAGAGTGAACCTAAATCGATACTTGTAGTTACTGGAGAACCTTCAGGTGAGGAGCATGCTGCCAGATTGGTTTGTTCACTTCGAAATGCTTGGCCAGGAAGGTCCTACAAATGGTTTGGTACGGGTGGAAGTAAAATGGCAGCGCAAGGAGTCGAACTGATGACCGAAGTAGATTCTCTGGCAGCTATTGGACCAGTAGCTGCTAGCTCTAATCTGTTCAACTACCTAAGTCTTTTTCGAGAGCTTCGAAAACGCATTCGTCGGTCGCCTCCCGATGTAGCTGTTTTAGTCGATTTCCCAGAATTCAATCTGAGACTTGCTCCCAGTTTGAAAAAGCTAGGGGTTCCCGTTTGTTATTTTGTCAGTCCTCAGGTATGGGCTTGGCGACCAGGTAGAATCCGTAAAATCAAAAATAACGTTTCTAAGATGTTTGTTATTTTCCCTTTTGAGGCTGCATTTTATCATCGGCATGGGGTGGAGGCTATCTACGTGGGAAACCCAATGGCTCGGCTTTCTAAAAGCCACAGTGTAGAAGTCGGTCCAGAAGATGGTAAGGCTCGAATTGCACTTTTACCTGGGAGCCGACAAAACGAAATCGGACATATCCTTCCAATACAACTGGAGGTTGCTTCTCGAATTCAATCAAAAATTCCTTCCTGTTTTCATGTGTTGGCTGCTCCAGGGGTTCACAGGTCTATTCTCGAATCTTCTTGTCAGGAATGGAAGCGGAGGCACGGTGTAGAAATGGATATACAAGTTGTGAAGGGCCCCATCGAGGAACAGCTTCCATGGGCTGATTGCGCGATTGTTAAAAGTGGAACCAGTACCCTACAGGCAATGGTTTTGGGGATCCCTTTCGCGATGGTATACCGAATGTCTAAACTCAGTTATCTTTTACTTCGTCCTCTAGTGAGGTCTCAAAGTTATTGCCTCGCGAACCTGGTTGCAGGGAAAAAGATAGTTCCTGAATTTGTGCAGGGGGAGGCTAAAGCAGAGGCAATTTCTGCGTATCTAATTGAGCTACTTTTGAGTTCAGAAAAAATGCAGAGAGTGAAACAAAAACTTCAAAATGCATCAAATAAATTGGGTACACTTGATGCTTACAAAGAAGCAGCAAAACATATAGTAAGCTTCGTTGAGAATTCAAAGAAATGAGACTAGAAGCATTAATTTTGTTGGCAGTTATCCACTGTGAACTCCTTGGACAGAATATTAATCTGTCGAGGGCACAATCGAAGATTGACGTTTTAAATTATGACATTGAAGTCGAGATTACTCCTGGTCGTAGCTTAATTGAAGGAAGTGCACGCCTTACATTTGATGTTTTAGAAGATACGCTTTCAATCCCTTTTAAGATTAATAATCGCATCAGCTTACTTGATGTTCTCGATGAACAGAATGAGCGATATCAGCAGTCGTTTGATAAATTTAACAGCTCTATTGTTATGGTTAGAGGGATAGAGCCCTTTCAGTCTGGGGAGACTAGGACGTTAGCATTTCGTTTCGAAGGGATATTAGAGCTTGAAGAGTATGCGTATTTAGAGGATCGTCCTATTACCCAACTTGCTGTCATCAAACCCAAGGAAGCCTTCCTTTTTACGGGAGGAAACTGGTTCCCTCAACATAATCTTCCAATCGATGAAGCAACTTGGAATATTAAGGTGAGTGTTCCGCTCGGTTTTACAGTTGTTTCAGCTGGTGAATTGCAAGATATTGAGACTTTTGGTGCCAAAGAGCGGTTTACCTGGTTTAGTGAAGAGGAGATTGGTCAGTTTCCAGTAATCGTAGGACGTTTTTTCCGAGATCCACATGAGAGCAAGCCTCTGTCGATTATGTTGTATGCTTCGGAGAATTTTAAGGGACAATTTAGTTCTTTTGCAGAAAAGATTGCGCGGATGAGTAAATTCTTCAAAGAAGAATTTGGTGATCTCCAAATCCAACAACTCAACCTAGTGGATGTTGGCCATGTCCGATTTCCCGTTACTGGGGCGGAGGGAATGATTTTACTTGAAAAGGGAATCGTTGAAGCACCTAATTTTCCACTAATGAAAATGACTGGAAGAATTGCAGACCAGTGGTTTGTCTATCCGATCGAAGTCCTTTCTGGAAGCGATGCTTGGCTCCGCCACGGTTTTTCAAACTATGCCGCTCTTCGGTATATAGAGGAAAATAATCCAAACGCTTTTGAAAAAGAATTAGCGAGGATGATCGTTCAGGCTTTGAAGTATGAACAGAGAGGACCTATAAGCAAAGGTTATGACTTGACAGTGGGATCCCCGGAGTTTAATTCTGTGGTGTCGGCCAAGGGAGCTGTAGTTCTTTACATGCTTCGCCATCTAATAGGGGAAATCCCTTTTGATGAATTATTCAAACAGTGGTATGAAGAACATGTGTTGAGAGGAGAAGTTACGACTCAAAAGTTTATAGAGTTCATAAATACCGAGACAGGACAGGACTATGACTGGTTCTTTTTGCAATGGATCGATTCGACTGGAGTTCCTGAGTTCCGTGTGGAACATTCGGTTTTTAAAATGGCCACAGGTGGTTTTAGGATCCGAGGTAACGTGAAACAGGACATCGAGTTGTTCAGAATGCCTTTGGAGTTAATAGTTGAAGCAAAGGGACAGGAAGAGGAAAAAGTCCTCAATGTCAGGGGTAGGAACACTCCCTTCGACTTTGAAGTAGAGACTTTGCCCTTGCGAGTTGTAGTCGATCCTAAGGGAAAACTTCTTCAAGTTTCAGACATGATGCGTGTCAAAGTTCATATTGCGATTGGTGACGAACACCGAGAGATGGGGGAATTTGTTTCTGCAATGCGTGAGTTTGAAAGGGCCAAGGCAATCGAACCTCGTAGCAGCTTGGCCCATTTTCGACTTGGTGAGATCTTTTTCCATCAGAACAGTTTCACCAATGCAGCTAATAACTTTAGGGATGCTCTCAATGGAGATTTAAAGCCTCCTTGGGTGGAGTCGTATACCCAGCTACATTTGGGGAAGATATACGATGTCTTGGGTGAAAGACAGAGAGCAAAGGCTGAGTACACAAAGGTTCTTAATAGTGGAGTGACTTACATGGGCATGAACAAAGAGGCACAGAAACTTATGAATAACCCATTTAGTCGCCCCAAGAATCTTCTCAACTAATTTCTGAGCACTTTTATGCTTTGACACTCAGAGCCCGAGAGGTTCTGAGTACAGATCCAATGTCCTTTTTAACTGGGGGAGGATTTCTTTAAAGTAAGGTTATTGTATTGCAAGGGGCTTGCGAGAGAGCATTAAAAGGGTTAAACTGTCGGCTCGCTAAAAATGCTGAGCAATTCACCTTTTTTAGCAGTGATCTTTGACAACCAGACAGCGGGTCCAGACGATGGAATCTGAGAGTTTGATCCTGGCTCAGAATCAACGCTGGCGGCGTGCTTAACACATGCAAGTCGAACGAGAAAGTTTCCTTCGGGAGACGAGTAAAGTGGCGAACGGGTGAGTAACGCGTGGGTAACCTGCCCTTGGAAGTGGGATAACACGAGGAAACTGGTGCTAATACCGCATAAGCCTTAGCAGCGAGAGTTGCCTAGGGAAAGCCCTTCGGTGTGTCCATGGAGGGGCCCGCGTCCGATTAGCTAGTTGGTGGAGTAAAGGTCTACCAAGGCCACAATCGGTAGCCGGTCTGAGAGGACGGGCGGCCACCCTGGGACGGAGACACGGCC
>CAZMUJ010000045.1:0-20559 GCA_964569605.1 uncultured Acidobacteriota bacterium | reverse complement strand
ATGGTTGGAGTGTATAACTGTTCAGGAACGGGGTGGGTCCTCTATGGTAGGGAGTCGGGCTCACCCAGCATCGCAATTCCACGGGTGTCAGCCACGCCGAATAATCCGATGAGCGTTTATCTGAATTATCGGGTGAACGATGGGATGTGGCTATTAGAAGACTCAGTGCAAGGTTATGCAGCTACCGAAGGCGGTTGTAGCGGTTCTGGTGGTGGCAATAATACTGCTCCCATTGCCGCTGCTAGTGCCAGTGTTAGCAGTGCTGGTTATGGTGAACAGGTCAATCTATACGGCAACTTTTCTGACCCAGACGCAGGTGATACTCATAGCTTCAGCTGGACCCAAATTCAAACCAGTGGAGAGCCTACAGTCACACCGTCCAGCCCAAATTCAAAAAATACCAGTATCATCACTCCCAGCGAAGATACAACTCTGAATTATCGCTTTACCGTTACCGATGCAGCCAATGATTCTGACACCTCAGATGTCCAGGTCTTTGTTCTTGAGGGCGGAGGCGGAGGCGGAGGCGGAGATGGAGGCGGAGATGGAGGCTCAGGATCTGGAACCTCGATCGGTACCGTTTCAGGAGGTAGCGCCTGTGGGGTTTCAAATCAGCCTGCTGTGGCCACGGTTCCAGCAACGTACACTATCTCTGAAGGCTTTCAGGGCCAGATTCAGGCCTCAAATGCTGAGGATCCCGATAATACGACGGGAGCCTGTACCTCTCTGGGTTGTGAGCCTTCCGGAGTAACCTTTGTCTGGACAGTTCAGGATGGGCAGGGACTCATGACCACGTCTGATCTGCAGAACGCAACTAGCAGTACGGCAGGCTTTACTGCACCTTTGGTTACGACTAACACGACTCTATCTCTGGAGGTGTTTGCTAACGATGCAAAGGCATGTGGAACAAGATATCCAGTAAATCTTGTGGTTGAAGATGTAATAGATAATGACAATCCAATTGTGGTTTTGTCATATGATGTACAGAATCAGAACCTTTCAGGAAATGCTCCCAGTTCAAATATCGTCGTGAGTGCCCCTGCAACCATTGACCTGGATGCAAGTAGTAGCAGTGATCCTGATGGGGATACCCTTACTTTTTCCTGGGAGAAAAGTGCCGAAACCTTAACCAGTGGTTCTACAGTTCTTAGTGCAACTAACTCTACGGCAACCCTAACGGCGCTTTCAGGAACTGATGGACAGGTCACGATAACCGTAACTGTCTCTGATGATCGAGGAGGCCAAACAAATTCGGATCTGACCTTTGTCTTTCTGGAATCGGATGGACAGACACCTTTGGCTGTAGCCACTGCTACGAAGAATGGACAGCCGGTGGTCGGCACTCTCGGGAATGGAGAAGAGATATCTCTTGATGGAAGTTCAAGTACTGTCCCCGATGGGACACAGGAGGAGATTGACAATCTGATTTTCGAGTGGACTCAAACTAGTGGACCTCAGGTTTTCACTAAGGATCTGGACAAAAAGGTTGCCAAGGTTCGGATTACCGATATCACGGAAGAAACAACTCTGGATTTTCAGTGGTTAGTTAAAAACTGCTCATTACAGGATTCTGCGGTAGTCCAGCTTTCTGTAGAATCTCGAGATATTGAGGAGGGTCCAGATGCAGGCAAGGATATAGTCTTTCCGTTGTGGGGCGTGGGGCCATTGGGTAATGGATCGTTTTTGCAGACGACCTTGATTATCGACAGCCTTCTCGATGAGGATACAAACGACATCCGAATTACCTTTTATAACACCCTGGGGGATGTTGTGAATCTCTACTACCTTGACGTTTTGGCTCCCGACAATTCTCCCAAGGTCTGGGATAATGATGAGACATTTACCCTTAAAGCCTTGTCGGCTCGTGCGATTGAATTTGTAGCTCCCCCTGGACAGGTTGGGGTTCCAAGTGGATGGGCATGGGTTACCTCATCTGCTGGACTTCTTAGGGGGTCAAGTCGATTCCAGTTGGTAGATGAGGCTGGTTTCATCCTTGAAGATGTTGCAATTCCAATCTCACGACTGGGAAAAGACTTTCTGACGACCTTCCGTCTAAAGGATGAGTTTGCCTTTGCAGCATTGAACACTGGCGATGAACGCATAGTTCTTAATTTTTTCCTTTATGAGCTGGAAGACTCTACTTGTAATTTGCCCACATTGACCTGTAATCCAGTAGATGACAAATTGATCAGTCTCGAAGGTGGGGAAATGGATGCAATGTTTCTCGAGGAACTGTTTGATCTTGAAGAGCTTGGTGTCGAAGAGGGACATTTACGAGTGAGTTCGGAGGGAAACGAAGATTTCTCTTTCGTTGGTCTCATCACTCGAGATGGCGTGTTTATATCAGCGCAGTCGATATCTCGGATTGAATAGGTTAGGCAATTATTCATCTTTTATTTTAGCTTCTGCATCTAGTCTAACGTGTTAAAATAAGTGACTGATCATGTTGTGGATTCAAGTAAAATGAAACGAGCCTTTTTCATTCTTTTCTTGTTATTTGTATCTACACTGGATTTCGGTTTTGGCTCCTCAACCAATGAATGGACAGGGTTTTGGAGGTTGAAGCAAAGCTCTCCATTAAAGCAAGTCGAGACCCTGTATTATCTCTGGATTTCGGCTGAAGGTCGCCTGCATCTCTATAATGACGCTTGGATTGAAGAGCGGCTGAGAAGTGTGGACTCAAAGATCGATGGGGAAACCCTGATTCTGAGCCAATTTTTTAGGGGTGGTCAGCTAGTATGGTCAGGGAAGCGAGAGGGGGAATCTCTAAAAGGTAAATGGGAATTTCGTCACATTCAGGTTCCTCTAGAAGATAAATTTTCTGGGACACGTATCTCTCTGGTTTCTCGCAAAGATTGGCATCCTCTCAAGGCAGCCAATGCAAAGAGTTCTGCTGAAGGAATTCTGAATTTAGACCAGATTGTTGAAGACCATATGGCTGATGAGGAGCATAGTGAAGAATATTGGACAAATATGTTCATGCCGGATTATCTGGCGTTTTTGCCTAAGTCCTCTGAAAAGTTCACCGCTTCGAGAGACCTAATAGTCCGTAGGGATCGTGAAACTTCCAAAGGAGTTGAGAAATTAGTAGCTGACTTTATAAAACGTCTTAACAAAAACTATCCTTCTTTTAATCCAATCTTTTCTTTCGCTATTACCCCGTTTGGGAGTGCCTTCACTCAAGAATTTATTTCAGGAAAACCTTATCTGCTAATCAATCCGATCGAGTTTGTCAATGGCATGAATCTCGATAGCGACAAAATCAAACTTTGTCACAATTTGGTTGCTTCTATTTTGGCTCCTTATAGTAAAACCAAGTATCATGATAGTTTTTCTGGTGGGATGATCAAGATAGGTTTGGAACTGTTCTTGCTAGATCAGGCCTATCCCAATAGGCTCCCAGAGGTCCTTGAAATCACATCAGAACGCCTGGAAAACCTTGGTGAAAAGCTTCCCGAATTGAAAAAGGTCTTGCAACAAAAAAATGCTAGGGAATTGATAAAAGCTGACGCAAAACGATACTTGTCCCTCATCATGATTCAGGAACTTCTGACAGTCAATTCATTTGACATGCTTTGGAAAGGTACTGTTTTCGACCTAGCAAAGGCATTTTCCTCGTTTTCTGGAGTGGATGAAGAGGCTAAGAATCTGCTGCCAGGCAGGCGCTCCTCAAAAAAGAAAAAGCGCCGATCCACTAACTAAGTACTACTGGGCGTGATTGCTCATTTGCTCAGACTAGATCAACGATCAGTTTTCGGGTGAGGAAGTGGACAATGGCTCCTAGCACTAGAGCAGAAAATGAGACCAGAAGCAGATACAGAAGTCCCTCGGATGAGGGTACTGGTTGACCAAACAAAGCAAACCGATGTAGTTCAATCAGATGAGTAAGTGGATTTAGGCCCAGTATCCAGTCGAGTTCGCCGGCACGATCTCGAGAGTAAACAATTGGAGTCATCCAGAATAGTACCAACAAAACAACACCAAGAGCCTGGGAAATATCGCGGATTAGGACCGTTGCGCAAGCTAACATTAGAGCTAAACCGAACACGAGGATCATCTGAAGAAAACCTACCAAGGGCCAGATCCAAACAGTGGAGAAATCAATCTCACCAGTAAAGACTAAGACGACAAATAGAAGAAGAGTCCCCACGCATTGATGCAAAAAAGTGGAGATGGTTAGAGATAAGGGTAATGTGGGTAGAGAAAATCGAGTCTTCTTGATCAGTTGACTGTGGTCAATAAAGGTTCTGGACGAGCGATTCAAGGTTTCCTGGAAAGATAACCAGGGGAGAAGTGCTGCAAAAAGAAAAAGAGCGAATTGGCCACTGGAAGAGCCTTGCCTAAAATGTTGTCCCAAGAAAACAGAAAAGACCACTGTATATACCGTAAGCTGAAGCAGTGGATTGAGAATGGACCAGACTCCCCCTAGTAAGGAACCGAGATAGCGAATTTTTAAATCGCGACGAACAAGCTCGCTAACCAGATTTCTGCTTACCCAGATACTTTTTAACATGGACCCAGCTTGTTTCTAAAACCTGCTTTGGGAAACTGTGAGGAGTATACTATGAGCCTAGACACCTAAGTAACTACCATAATATTTGTTGAACGTTTAATGGAGAATGTAATAGAGCCGTGAATTCTAGAAAGAGGTTGAATGAGTTTGGGAAAAATCAGTTTAAGGCTGCCAGGGTTTTAGTTGGGGCTATTTTTCTTTTCCTTCCTTTTGTGGTTAGCCTGAATGGTTTGGATAAGTTCCGAACCCCTAAGGATATTGCTGCTTTGGTTATGATTACAGTGTTAGCTATTGTCTGCTTAGCCAGTCCTAGCTTTCGCATGAAATTGTCGGGATTTGAAATCATCCTTGTTGTTACTGTTACCTATGTTTTGTTGCACAGTTTCTTGTGGGGCAGTGTGGAAAAGGCTGTTACGGTTTGCCTCTTCAGTCTGTGGATACTATTACTTTCCCGATTGTTGTCTTGGGAGTTCCAGAAACGGCTTTGGCTTTTAGCTGGCCTTAGTCTTAGTGTTAATTCATTTGTCAATCTTTTACAAAGTCTTGGTAAATTCCCTTGGATGTTAAGGGAAAACGAAAATGTTATCTCGGGGCGTTTCACAGCGGCTGGATTTTTGGGAGAAGTGAATTCCGGATCGTTGTTGTTTGGCCTGCTTGTTTTGGTATCACTATATTTTCTTATTTGTGAGAAAAAAAAGTCTATTTGGCTTCTCTGGGTTGTGATCTGTTTGTCCAATCTAACCGGGTTGATTGTTACCAGGACACTTACATCAATACTGTGTCTAATTCTCAGTTTAGTTTTGTGGCTTATCTTCCACCACTGGTGGGTTTTCAAACGAAACCCTAAATCAAAGTCTAGGTTGCTGGCTTTCTGGATGGTGATTGTATTAAGTGTGCCAGCCAGTTTTTTTCTTGCAAGCCAATCCAAGTTGCTAGACCGATTAATGCATAGAGCTGAGCTCTTAAAAGTTTATGGAAAGGATGAAATTGCTAGTGTACCAGGCAGTTTTTTTAAGTCTGAGCTGTTAAAAATTTATGGCAAGGATGAGATCGCTTTAGAAGTGACTAGCTCAGGGCGCTATGCAGCGTTTTTAATCACTTGGGCTATGATCCAAGAACGGCCTTTATGGGGTGGGGGTTTAGGGTCATTTGCTCCAACATTTTATGAGACTCGAGTGGGCACTGAATACGGCAGAAATATCTTTATGATTCCCCAGTCTGGGGCTTTTCAGCAAGCCCATAATGAATATCTACAAATTTGGGCGGAGTTAGGGTTGCCAGGTTTGTTGCTTCTCCTAGGATTGCTGGCATATTCTTTTTTTTCTGCCACTCGTGCTTCTATTCGAGAAATTGATGCACAAAAATCTTACTGGTTTGCTGTTCTTGGGATAAGTCTGCTCTATTTCGGGTTGGCTTCGCTGATGATCTTTCCATTTCATATCACAGTAGCTGCCATTTTGTTGACCTTTATTGTCGCTTCAATTCGAAATAAGGAACTTTATGGATCCAAGGATTTAAAAAGTCAAACTGTTCTAAGAATGGGAAGAGCAAGAGGTTATCTCACGGTTCTAGCAATCTTAGCTGCCATTCCAGTAATTGTTGGTCAGTACTATAAATGGCAGACGAACAATACCCTTGGAATTGCTACCTTTCTACTGGAGCAGGCGAATCAACCCAACCACAGTGCTCGACAACGCAGAACCTTGTCTTCCAAAGTTTTGTCTATGTTGAATGAAACGGAAGCAGGTTATGATGGATTTCCAGAAATCCATAATCTCAAAGGTTCAGCAGCCATGTTTTTGGGTCGTCATCAACTTGCCACAGCATCTTATGAAGAGGTGACTAAACAAATGCCTAGTCCCGAGACCATGACGAACCTTGCCGCTGCTCTTATTGCTCAAAATAAGTGTGGGGAAGCAGAGGTTTATCTGGATTCCGCCCTTGCCTATAGAAGTACTTATGAAAAAGCCCGGAGAGCAAAGCGTCATTGCAGGAAAAAAGCCAATTGACTGCTGTTAATTGAAAGTGAATATACAACAAGATTCTAAAATGCCTAGGGTCGCAATAGACACACGTTCTTTGCGGAGTGGTCCTCCAGGTGTATCCACCTATGTCTCACAGTTGCTAAAACATTTACCCTGGATTGATTGTCTGGATTCGGTTAGACCTACAAACAACCTTCTCTGGAACTGTGTCCGTGTTCCAATAGAACAGCTTAGATCTCGTTGGCAAGTTTTTCATGCCCCTTCATATACCTGCCCTTTAATTGGTTTTTGTCCGGTCGTAATGACAGTTCACGACATCTGCTATTTGGTGCATCCGGAATGGTATCCCTATCAGAAAGATATATTTAGGATATTCTATTATCGGACATCCTTGCAAAGGGCAGATCGAATTCTTGTTCCCTCCCATTTTTCTCTTAATGAAATTAAACGGTTATTTCCTGCTCTGAAAAAACGAATTCGCAAGATTCCGATGGGAGTCTCAAGCTATTTTTCTCCTGATCAGGATCTGGCCGAAGAGATTTCAGAGAAAATGAATTTACCATCCCAATTTATCCTTCATGTGGGTGATTTTCATGCCAGGAGAAATCTGCTTCTCTTAAGTCGAGTAGCCAAGATTGTTGGACTGCCTTTAGTACTAGTAGGTAGGCCTTTGGAACCAGGTTCAGTATCTGAAAGCTCTCTCCAGTTGAGCAACATTTCAAAGAGGTCATTAAAAGGTATTTATTCTGCTGCCAGCGTTTTTGTTTATCCTTCCCTTTACGAAGGATTCGGACTTCCTGTCCTGGAGGCTATGGCTTGCGGAGTTCCAGTTGTTGCTTCGAATAGAGCTTCACTTCCGGAGGTATGTGGGAAAGCTGCTGTCTTGGTAGAGCCCGACGAAGAAGAACTGGTTGTAGGAATAGAACAGGCCTTTCATAATCGTTCACACTTGATACAACGAGGATTGAAACAGGCTCTTCAGTTTTCTTGGAAGGATACCGCAGAGGCCACCCTAGAGGTATACAGAGAGCTGTCTGGTTGATGATGGCTTTAACCTGCAAAAGCAAGGGCCTTTGACTGGAAGAGTCACCAAACCATTCTATGTTTTGAAAAAATCTTTGGGGAAGACGTCAAATAATGAAGGATTCGTTTGATGACATGTAGTAATTTAATACTAGCTATGACTGTATGGGTTTTCACAGGATGTCCCGTGGGTGCGTAGTGTTTCATGTAGAAAAGTTTCATTGCCTCGAAAAAGTGTGCGGTGTTCTTGGACACATTCTGAGCAGAACTTTGACCTTTCCAGTGAGTAACTTCAGCCCCCGAATAATACTCTACCTGCCATCCGGCTAGAAGAGCACGGTAGCAGAAATCTAGGTCTTCACCGTAGAGGAAAAACTGCTCATCTATGAGGCCAATCTCATCAACTAGTTTCCGACGAAACATTAGGAATGAACCCGACACTGCCTCTACCTCATTTGTCTTTTTTTCATCCAGATAAGTAAGGTTGTAGGAACTAAGTTCTTGATTTTTTGGAAACAATTTGCTGAGCCCTAGGAAATGATAAAAGGAGTTTCGAACGGTAGGAATGGAGCGTCGACATGCCAACTGAAGACTTCCATCCGGATTGAGAACCCGACACCCAACAATGCCGGTTTGAGCCTTACTTTTTAGATAATTGAGGGAGTTTGAAATACTATTCTTATGGATGACTACATCAGGATTTAAAAGTAAGAAAAATTCCTCTGAACAGTAACGTATTGCTTGGTTACAAGCTATTGCAAATCCCCTGTTTTTCTGGTTAAGAAGAAGATCAGCATCAAAAGAGTGAACCTTGTTTTTTAAGCATGATTGGTCTTCGGAGGCATTATCCACCACAATAATGTGGAAATGCTCTCCTCCAGGTTCCCCTCGAATGCTTGTCAAACATTTCATGAGATGGTCTGTTGAGTTGTAGTTTATGATGATAATGGCTAATTTCTTCACGATAAATCTGAGATTTTAAAGCGATATTTTAACCAGTTTCGTTCCAAATAATGTCGAATCTCCTCTATCCTTGAGATCCGATCTTTTTGCACTTTTTTTCGCTTTTTTAGGATTAGGCGCCAGTCCTTGAGTGCAGAGCGTTTAGATTTTAGAAATGCATTGAGTTGACCCTTCCAGGCGAAAAAAACCAAAGAAAAAAGATTAAAGAGAATCCTTTCTGGTAGGTAAAGTAGCAGTAGCCTTGTTGGCATGTTTGTCCAGAAGGTATATTCGGAGTTTCTATGTCCATAGTAGACATAGGCGTTGCTGAAAGTTCCAATATTGGTGTTAACTTGGTGAATCACCCTAGCATCAGCTACATAAAAGCATCGAAATCCGAGTAGCCTGGCTCTGAAGTTCAAGTCAGCATCTTCGTAAACTAGAAAGTAGTCTTGATCAAATCCCCCCACTGTTTCCAGAAGATTTCTTCGATAAAGTGCAGCAGCTCCACATGGGCCAAAAACTTCTCCGGAAGTTAGATGTTTTTCTACGGGGTCCCCATGGCCAATTTTGAACGCCGTTCCAACTATAGCCATTCCGTCTCCGGCACTGTCAATTCGACCAGCGGGTGTCGAAAATTCGATCCTAGAGGCCCAGAAGGACCATTTAGGTGAGTTATAGTCAAGTAGAGCTTTCAGCCAATCTCGATCCAAGACAACATCGTTGTTTAAGACCGCAACGAGTTCTCCATAGGATTCCTGAATCCCTGCATTGCAACCTGCTGCATATCCAGTGTTTTTGGAAAGGGAAAGTATCCTAAGCCTGGGATCTTGCAGATGTTGCAGAACCTGAAGGCTCTCGTCGTTAGAATTGTTGTCGACTACGATAACTTCACATGGTGGTACGGACTGAGAAAGGATCGAGTTGACACATCTTCTAATAAATTTTTCTCCGTTGTAGTTTACTACTACAATCGATACTAATGAAGACACGTCAGTATATTATAATTTAGTGGTCCGGCAACTGTTGGAGAACGAAGTAAATTAAAATCAAATAAGGTGTGTATGGTACCTGGAGTATATAACGTTCCTAATCAATCAAACAAAAATGTAGACTTAGTTTTTTCCAATAAGTTCTTCCTTGTTTTGACCGATCTCTTTATAGGGTGTTTTGCGTACGCCCTAGCATGGTTAATGAGGATCTATTTCAAGATACCATTAACCGAGGATCTCATGACCGAGCAGCAATGGTTGGTAGTCAGCCATCCCTGGTTGATCCTTTTTTCAAGCCAGATTTTATTTTCTTATTTAATGGGATTTTATGATGACTTGCGTCAGGTACAACGGCGGGAGTTGCTGGTTCTTAATTCTATTGTTTGCATCCTCCAGGTTTTTGCTGTGACTTCTATCTTGTTTTTCACGGAATGGATGTTTCCCCGAACTGTGATTTTGCTTTTTGGTGCATGGAATTTTGTCGGACTTTTGTCCTGGAGAGCTTATTTAAGTGGCCGGTTTAAAAGAAAAATCCGTCGCCTTCTGATTCTAGGTAGACGGTTTGGACATGCAAAAGAACTTCTTGGAAATGTTATAAGGGCTGATGGAACCAAAATTGTCGGGATAGTGCTCGAGTATGTTGAGACGGAACGAGAAAGAGAAATTGAAGTGCCTGTTCTGGGTGATTTTTCCAATTTAGAAGAAATTGTAGAACAGCATAATGTTGATGAAATCATATTCTGCTCAGCTCCTTCTTGGCGTGATAAAGTGCTAAATCAGTTGTGTCAGTTACAGGAAAATTTACCTATTAACATCGGAATTTTCCCTTCTACATTTGACATAACGATCGGTAAATTGAGGCATATCAATATTCATGACACTCCCCTGATTGAAGTTAAGCAAAATCCGAATGAGCCTTTTGAAAGATTTATGAAACGGATTTTTGATGTGAGTAGTTCTGCTGTCGGTTTGTTGCTTAGTTCCCCTATTATGATTCTCGTAAGTATTGCTATTAAGTTGACCTCAAAAGGGCCGGCCTTTTTTGTCCAGGAACGAGTTGGACAGAACGGGGTTCCTTTCGGTTTGTTTAAGTTTCGTACGATGGTCCACAATGCAGAAGAACTTATTGGTGCGACTTTAGCAATTCCTAATGATCCTCGAGTAACTTACATTGGACGTTTTTTGCGACGATTTCGTCTTGACGAGTTACCTCAATTATGGAATGTGATTAAAGGGGATATGAGTTTTGTTGGGCCTCGTCCGGAACGCCCGGTGTTTGTCGAGGGCTTTCAGAAAACAGTACCTAGTTACACTGAGAGGCACAAGGTAAAACCTGGATTGACGGGTCTGGCTCAGGTTCGTAGTTTTTATGACACAAGTCCGGAGAATAAGGTCAAGTATGACCTTGCTTACATTTACAACTACAGTCTTTCACTCGATCTTCTGATCTTGCTTGAAACACTCAAGGTGATTCTTACTCGTCGAGGCAGCTGATAATTTTCCTTAGGGACAGTATTGCAGGATAATAATCTAGATTGTGTTTTTGAATTATTTTCGGTTCGTCTGTTTTCAGGTTTAATTAGGATGATTGTGAAGGAAGTTTCACACAGGATGGTATAATGATAGGTTCTACGGGGTGATGAAGAGAATATCCATAATCGTACCCTTATTCAACGAAAGCGAAGCCTTGGAGCAGCTTTACTCCGAGATTGTTGAAGAAATCGATCAACTACCTTACAGTTTTGAAATAATTTTTGTCGACGACGGCAGTTCAGATGGTTCTCTGGAAATACTACGCCCCCTTCTTGTTACTGATTCCCGTATTCGCCTTATTCGACTTCGTCGAAATTTCGGTAAATCTGCGGCTCTCTCAGTGGGTTTTGCCTCGGCTAGGGGGGACTGCATCGTGACTATGGATGCAGATCTTCAAGATAAACCCAGCGAGATGAAAAAATTACTGGATAAATTGTTTGAGGGATATGATTTGGTTTCAGGATGGAAGCGTGTTCGACATGACCCCATAACAAAACGCTGGCCCTCCAAGATTTTCAACTTAGTTACCTCTCTCTTAACAGGTGTTCCCCTTCACGATATTAACTGTGGTTTTAAAGCCTATCGAAGCGAGGTAATTGAGGAAATCCGAGTCTACGGTGAAATGCATCGTTACATTCCGGTTCTTGCCAGTTATAGAGGTTTCCGTGTAGGTGAGGTGGAAGTTGCTCACCGGTCACGAGGGTTTGGGGTAAGCAAGTATGGGGCAGGACGCTTCATGGGTGGTTTCTTTGATTTGATTACTGTAATCATGTTGACTCGTTACAATAGTAAGCCGCTGCACGTTTTTGGGATTCTCGGTTTTTTCTCATTTCTGTTTGGTTTAGCGATAGAAACCTATTTGGGTCTGGGTTGGATTGTAGGGAATCCTATTGGGGATAGACCATTGTTCTTTCTCGGAATTGTACTCCTTTTAATCGGAGTACAATTTATTTTCTTTGGACTTCTGGCCGAAATGATCGCTTATTCTTCAAGAAAGGAAAGGGAATACTCAGTGCAGGAGTTCCTGGACCCCACTACAGTAACTGACGAATGAGGATTGTGCTAATTGGTCCCACATATCCATTTAGGGGTGGAATTGCGCACTATAACTCTTGCTTAAATGAACAGCTTCGAGAAAACCATGAAACACTTCTCATATCATTATCTAAGCAATATCCAAAACTGTTATTTCCAGGTCAGACGCAGCAAGACTTAAGCGAGAACTTTCTATCGACACCAACTGAACCACTTCTAAATCCCATTCATCCCTCCAGTTGGTATCAAGTTTGTACCCGGATTTCACAATTCAAACCGGAAGCAGTTGTTTTTCAGTGGTGGACTCCTTACTTTTCACCATGTTTTTCTTCAATTATGAAACGCCTTAGTAAGGAGCCAAATCTAAATAGAATCCTTTTGTGTCACAATATTTTCCCTCATGAAATTCCAAGAGTTCCGGGAGCTTATTGGTTAGTGCGTAGGATGATCAAGAAGGTTTTTCGCCAGGCGGATGGGTTTCTAGTCCATTCAGAGAAGATGTCCTCTCAGGTTAGTTCCTATAACAGAGATGCTGAAGTTCGTAGAATTTTTCACCCCGTTTACGATTTTTTTCAAAAGATGGAAAAAAAGCAACAACATCCTAAAAACCAGAATAAAGGAAATAGAATCCGATTGCTTTTTTTTGGGAAAATACGGGCGTACAAGGGTTTAGAGGTGTTTTTACGAGCTCTTGTTCTTCTTAAAGAACGGGGTGTTCACTATCGTGCAACAGTAGCAGGAGAGTTCTATATTGACGATAAGCCGTTTAAAGATATGGTTGAACATCAAAATATCAGTGACCAAGTAGTCTGGCACGATCATTATATTCCAAATGAGAAGGTGTCTTCCCTTTTCAGGGAGACTGATCTGGTAGTTTTGCCTTATCTAGATGCGACGCAAAGTGGTGTGGTGCCTCTGGCTTTTGGCTTTTGTAAACCTGTGGTGGTAAGTGATGTCGGTAGTCTGGGAGAGGTTGTAGAGGACGGAAAAACAGGATATCTAGTGCCGCCTGGAGATGCCAGTGCACTTGCTGACTCGATTACATTCTTTTCTCAAAATCCAAATGCTTCTTTATTAGAAAAAAATATTCGTCAAATAAGAAGCGATTTCTCTTGGTCGCAGGTAGAAGCAGGGTTACTTGCTCTCCTGGGGGCTATAGGCAATCGTCAGAGCGAGCAAAGGAACAACAAGGTAATTCATTGATTAACACTTATTTTCTGAAAAAAACTCACACAATTTTAAGAGAACCAACTCATTTCCAGATTTCCCTTTACTGCTTTTTTCTTGTGGTTGTAGCGATATCTATTTATGCCAACAGCCTTTCCAACGGTTTCGTCTTTGATGATATCTCAATGATCCAACAGAATCCGGATGTTGTGAACTTTAAATGGGAGAGAGTTCTGAGTCTAAACAGTTATCGACCGTTGAGAACTCTTACCTACGCATTAAACTATGGCTTGGGTGGGTTAGATCCATTTGGATATCATTTATTTAATCTCCTACTTCATGCATTTAATTCTGTTCTTGTTTTTCTTTTTCTTCGTCTCATCTTGGAAAACATTAATTCCTCATTTCTGGGTGGAATTTTATTTGCAATCCATCCCGTCCAGACTGCTTCTGTAGCATACATTTCTGGGCGCAAAGATCTGTTGGCGACTTTTTTTCTCCTGCTATCTGTGTACTGGTTTGTGAAATGGCGCCGAGTCGGAGGTTGGGGTAGACTGATTTTAATGGGATGTGCAATTTTTCTTGCCATTCTTTCAAAAGAAGTAGCGGTTATTTTCCCATTACTCCTTCTGTTATTGGATTTGTGTGTCATTCGAGTTCATGGTGTTGTTAGAAAAACAACATTGTTAGCAGAGACAATCAAGGCAGGAGCCCTTTTCTATACATTAGTTCTGGCCTTTGCGGTGTTAGCTCTCTACTACGCGATCGTGTGGACTGAAGCCAGCCGGATGGATGGTTATTGGGGAGATAATCTACTGAACCAGTGGGGCACTTCCTTTAAGCTTTTTGTCCACTATTTGAAATTAGCCTTTGTCCCTTATCCATTGATTGCAGATTATACAGGAGTGTTTCCAGTTTCAACGGGATTTACTGAGCCGATGACGTTGTTTTGCCTTTTGGTTGTTGTCTTATATGTTGTGTTTGCTATGCGTTTTTTCTGCAATTGGCCTCTACTCACTTTGGGTATGGGCTGGTTTTTTATCTCATTGTTACCCGTTCTTCAGATTGTCGGATTCCATGAAATTACTGCTGATCATTTTATGTATCTTCCCATGGTAGGAGTTGCTCTGTCCTTTGGAGATTTAGGTGCTCGAGGGCTCTACTCTCGAAGTATTAATGTTTTGGTTGGGACTGTAATCTTATGCGTCTTTGTGATCTTTTCTTTTTTGACAGTGACTCGAAACTGGGTTTGGGTTGATCAAGTGACACTTTGGGAAGATACGTATGAAAAGGCACCGGACTCTTACCGAGCCAATGCTAATCTTGGCCAAATATATTTTGAACATTTCCAAAGGGATCCAAACCGAAACCCTAGATTACGCGAGAGCGCAATCAAATTTTCCAAGCGCGCTGCAGAAATAAGCCCAACGGATTCACTGGCATACTCCAATTTGGGCGTAATCCATCGAGAATGGGGGTGGAAGGATTATCTGCAAGGGAATGACCAGAAAGCTGAGGAGCAGGAAAAGCAAGCTCTTTTGTATCTAAATAAAGCTGTTTCGCTTGATCCAGAGAATGTCTGGAACCAAAGTAACCTCGGTGATGTACGTAAGGATTTGGGAATGATTTGGCAGGGTCGAGGTGATTTGAGTAGAGCCAAGAAAGAGAGACAAGCAGCACTCCAAGCATATGAAAAAGCCATTGAGTTTGGATCCCCTAATCCTCAGTTTCCTTTGATCTATTTTAAACTTGCAATGGTAAAAGTCGATCAACGTAGATTTACCGAAGCCATTCCCTGGCTGTTGAGGTCGGTTAACTCCTCTGCATTAGCTTCAAGATGGGAAATTCCCTTTTGGTTAGGATTTTGCTATGCGGCCATTGGAAGAATAGAGGAGAGTGTTCCCTATCTTCGTAGAAGTGTTAACATTGCACCTTACCCACCCGGATTGCGCCTTTTGGGTTATGCTATGGGATGGCTGGGTAAGACCGACGATGCACTGAGCCTCTACAAAGAGGCTCTAGTGAAAAATCCGAAATCCTTTGAAACCCTATTTCTTATGGGCTTAGCATTTCGAGAAAAGGGTGATGAAGAAAAGGCTTTAAATCACCTGGAACAAGCTTTTGAACTTGTGGAGAAAGGCCCTAAAAAGTCATCTACAGAGGCATATCGTCGGAGTATTGAGCTTGCACTTGGGAAAACGAGTAAAAGACCTTAAAACGAAGGAATGTTTCGATCTAAATGGGCCAAAAACCTAAAGTAAAAAAGGCTTTTTATCCAAACATGGAAGTGAACATTGTATCGCGGTTATAAGATTACCATCGTTATTCCCTGTCTTAATGAGGAGGCTGGGATCGAGCAGGTGTTGACAAGAATTCCATCCTTTGTGGACGAGACTATTGTAGTTGATAATGGTTCTACTGACTTGACTGCTTCAATTGCTTGCCGGATGGGAGCAAGAGTAGTATCCGAAGAGATTAGAGGGTATGGAAGAGCTTATAAAACGGGTCTCATTCACGCAGAAGGGGACATTATAGTTACCCTAGATGGGGATCATTCCTATCCCGTGGATGCAGTCTCTTACTTAATAGAGGCGCTTCTAGATTCAGGTGTGTGTTTTGTTTCTGCCTCAAGGTTTCCGATACAGGATAGAAGATCGATGTCACTAACAAGTCTATTGGGAAATATATTTCTCAGTTTTGTTATGTCGGTTCTTTTCTTGCGTCGTATTCGAGACTCGCAGTCGGGTATGTGGATTTTTTATCGGAGAAGTCTTGGAAGGATGAACCTGGAGAGCGACGGAATGGCGTTTTCAGAAGAAATCAAAATTGAGGCTTTAAGAAATCAATCAATTGGATTTAAGGAGATCCCCATCCGGTTTACTAATCGGCAGGGAGAAAAAAAACTACAGCCTTGGCGTGACGGATGGAACAATCTCTTTTTTCTCTTTAGAAAAAGGTTCTATTTTTAAAAGCCTAATTGAATTATTTTTATGGATTGTCCTGTCTGCCACTATCCTCAAACATGTCCACACTATCGAATAGGAGACCGTTTTTATAAGACTACCAGTAAGGAGTTTGTGCTCAACAATTGTTCCAATTGCGGACTCTTATTTTTGGATGAAAAGCTGTTAAGTAGCCAACTGGAGAATTTCTACCCATCAGGTTATTGGTGGTTGAGTGGTGGCTTATCGGGGAGATTAGAGCGTTTTTATCGGGAATGGATGGTACGTTCTGATCAATTGCGCTTTACTTGTCAGGTTCTCAATCCTGTTATAGGGCTGCGTCTTCTAGATATCGGTTGCGGTAGTGGGACCTTTGTAAAGATGGCCCGTCAGGCGGGATTAGACGCTATGGGTTTAGAAATTTCTCCAGAAGCGTTGAAAATTGCACGCAAGGAAGTTTCTAAAAACATGATTGTTGGTTCTGAAAAGGAGCTTTTGGAGAGTAATTTGGCTTTTGATGCTATTACCCTTTTCCACTCGCTCGAGCATATGACTGAACCATTTCAGTTTCTAAAGAGATTGAAGCGGCTTCTTAAGCCTGAAGGGAGCCTAATTGTTCAGGTTCCAAATGCAGGAAGTCTGCAGGCAAGGATTTTCGGATCAAAGTGGTACGGACTTGATTGCCCTCGCCATCTTTATAACTACACTTTGTTTTCTCTGTTTCAACTCCTGGGAGGAGCCGGTTTTCGAGTGAGATCAGTACGTTATTTTTCTCTTCGTGACAATGCCGCAGCAATTGTTTCTAGTATGTTTCCCTTTCTTGATCCGATGTCGAACCGTGTCAAGAGAGGTGGGAAGAATAGCCCTTTTGGTAAGGTATTCAGAAGATTAACAGATATAGCATATTTCTTACTATTGTGTATGGCACAGCCACTGGCGATTGGTGAAGCACTTATTGGCCGTGGCGGAACTCTTACGGTTTGGGCAACACTAGAGAAAAGCGTTTCTAGACCCTAGTTCTGATCCTATGGTGATTTGTACTAGCCTTAAAATATAACAGTTAGAACCTGGCAGGAGAATCCAAATGAGCATAGCAATTATAGGAGCCGGATATGTCGGGCTTGTCACCGGTACCTGTTTTGCCGAGACAGGAAACCAGGTTTTTTGTATGGATGTTGATGAAGATAAAATTCAATTACTAAAGAAGGGTCGTGTTCCAATTTTTGAGCCTGGACTTAGTGAAATGATTTCTCGCAACCTAAAAGATGGAAGACTATCGTTTACAACCAATCTAGAAAAGGTGGTGAAGAATGCTCGAATGATTTTTGTGGCGGTTGGAACCCCTTCTTGTGCCGATGGATATCCAGATATTAGCTCCGTGATTCGTGTTTGTGAGGCAGTTACTTCGAGTATGAACGAGTACAAGATCTTGGTTCTGAAGAGTACTGTGCCTGTTGGAACCTCTGAGATAATCGAAGGCAAGTTGAATCGCCAAACGGATGTTCCCTTTGATCTCGTCTCAAATCCGGAATTTCTTAAAGAAGGTGCCGCTCTCGAGGACTTCATGAAGCCAGATCGAGTGGTAATAGGGTCGCATAGTTTAGCAGCCGCAGAAGAAGTTGGAGGCCTTTATGCTCCGTTTGTTATGCGAGGGGCACCGGTGTTGGTAATGGATCCGAGAAGTGCAGAAATGGTCAAATATGCGTCGAATGCAATGTTGGCCTGTCGAATTTCCTTTATTAACGAAATTGCAAATCTTTGCGAGCATGTGGGAGCCGACATTCAATGGGTCAGGAAGGGCCTCGGAACAGATCGAAGAATTGGATCGGATTTTTTGTATCCTGGTATTGGGTATGGAGGTTCATGTTTTCCTAAAGACGTACGAGGCTTAGTTCAATTGGGTAGGAAGTTTGGCTATACTCCACATCTCATCAGTAAGGTTGACGAAATCAATCAGACTCAATCAAAAAGATTTGTAGAGAAAATTCTCAAGTTTTTTTCTAGTGGAATAGCTCAGGATTTAGAAAGGGCACTGAAGCAGGGTAAAAAAATTCCAAAAAATTTTAGTGAGGTAAGTGACCTTTGGCAACTTGAACCTGTGAAAGAAATGGAACTGGCTCTTCAGAACAAGAACGTGGCTGTTTGGGGCCTTGCCTTCAAACCCAGAACTGATGACATGAGAGAAGCACCATCGACCCGAATTATTCCCAAGTTGATAGAATTAGGAGCGAAGGTGACAGTATACGATCCAGAGGCCTTAGATGAAGCCCGAAAAGTTTTTGGGAATACCGTAGAGTATGCTAGAAGCAGTTATGAAGCACTCCAGGGAGCCGATGTTCTAATTTTATTGACTGAATGGAACCTATTTCGTCATCCAAAGTTGGACAAGATGAGAGAGGTAATGAGACTACCTGTAATTTTTGATGGAAGAAACCAATATGTCCGTACTGATCTGATCGAGAAGGGGCTGGTTTATTTTGGTATTGGTCAGTAGTCTGGTGAGGTGGAGAAGGACGTGTGATCCAGGATCCTAAAGTCTCCGTTGTTGTAGTTAACCACAATCGAGCAGATCTGCTATCCCGGTGTATTTCTTCCTTGCAAAATCAAACTTTTAATCCCTTCGAAATCTTGGTAGTTGATAATGCCTCTACCGATGAAAGTCGGTTTATGGTTGGGGCTATAGCTGACCCTCGCATCCTTTGGCTTCCTCAGCCGATCAACCGCGGTTTCGCAGCAGCTAATAACATTGGAATCAGAGCTGCTCGATCTTCTCTGATTGCTTTGCTCAATAATGATGCAGAAGCTAGTGGAGATTGGTTAGAGCAACTTGTTAGGGCAGCTAGCAGGGACAACTCCTATGGAATGTGGGCCTCTCGGATTCTCGCTACGGATGGTCAAAGTATTGATAAGGTTGGTCACCTAATGTTTCTCGATGGGCAGAACAGGGGAAGAGGAACAGGGCAATACAGTAGAGGACGATTTGAGAAAGAAGAGGAGTGTTTTTTTCCAGATGGATGTGCTGCATTGTACAGATTGGAAATGCTAAAGGAGCTAGGAGGGTTTGATGAGCACTTTTTTGCTTACGCTGATGATGCCGATCTAGGAGTCCGAGCCTGTTGGAGGGGTTGGAAATGTCTCTATGTCCCTCATGCTATTGTCTATCATCAACACTCCTCGACACTGGGAGCATATTCCCCTGAAAAGATCTACTGGATTGAGCGTAATCGACTGTGGCTGGCTGTTAAAAGTCTTCCCTTACCTCTTTTACTTCTTAGCCCAATTTTTACGATCTATAGATGGAGTTGGAACTTTGCAGCCGCAGTTCTAGGTAGGGGAGCAGCGGGTCATTTCACACGGAAAACTCCGTTGTGGAAAGTTTTAAAAACACTGGTAAGAGCTATTATAGACGCCATGCTTGGAGTACCAATGATGTGGAGAAAACGACAATTAGTGTTTAGTTCGAGGCGTATAAGCCATTCTCAATTTTTGAGAAAACTCTGGCTTTATAGAATTTCTGCTCGTGAGTTAGCATTTCAGGATAAGGAGTAAATTTTCTCCATTTACAATGAAAGACAAAACTAGGTTCGGTAAAAGAATCTGGCCGGAAGGGGACAGAATCGAAAAAGCATCAAATCTGGTACTCTTATTCAGGTTATGTTATCTTACCTCATCCTCTGCTGGCGTAGCTCAATGGGAGAGCAACTGATTTGTAATCAGTAGGTTGGGGGTTCGACTCCCTTCGCCAGCTCCATGGGTAAATGTCCCCGGAGGCCAACTGAACTAGACAACTGTTCAGTAGGCCAAAACAGCTGGAAGGGTTCTCTTGAGTCTCTTCCTTAAGATGCTGGAAAAATAAAGGAGGGGTGGCTGAGTGGACAAAAGCAACGGGCTGTAAACCCGTCGACCTTACGGTCTACGCAGGTTCGAATCCTGCCCCCTCCAGATCCTTCTGAGCCAGAGTTGCGTGATTTGGTTATAATGGAGATAATAGCAGTTTCTTTTTTGGCAGAAAGTAGCTAATTTTTACTGGAGTACGGGAATTTAGCGGGAGTAACTCAGTGGTAGAGTGGTAGCCTTCCAAGCTATTTGTCGCGGGTTCGAATCCCGTCTCCCGCTCCAGGCGGGAACGGGAATCTTTCGCGAAGGATTGTATAGTACTAACTTTCAAATGGAAGCAAGTACAAGGTCTTACAGAACGATTCATCGTGCCCACGTAGCTCAGGGGTAGAGCGCTTCCTTGGTAAGGAAGAGGTCACCAGTTCAATCCTGGTCGTGGGCTGTGTTTGCTAGTTAGAATGTTTATAGAGGAAGTGAGAAGTAGTCATGGCAAAAGAAAAGTTTGAACGTACGAAGCCGCATGTAAACGTAGGAACAATAGGGCATGTGGATCATGGTAAGACGACACTGACAGCGGCGATTACGCAGGT
>CAZMUJ010000044.1:0-17855 GCA_964569605.1 uncultured Acidobacteriota bacterium | reverse complement strand
AACATAAGGAAGAGCCTTTTTGGAGTGGAGGACCGCAACCAACCGAATCTGAATGGATGGCTGTTTACGATCGGATTGTCCGGCTAGAATCGTTCCTGGAACTTGCTGAATCCGTCGAAATTATTGCCGTACTCGAAGCTGTTTGTGGCGAAGCAATTAAGGTGTTTAACCAAAAGCTCGTTCGTCTTGTTTATCCGGATAAGGAAGTGGTTGGGGGAGCTGCTGGCATTGGAGCCCATCAAGATGGTGACCCAACATTAGGGTATCAGTCCAAGCAATTTTATACCTGTTGGGTTTCTTTGATGAATATAGACCAGGCTATTGGTGGACTCGCTATTGTGCCTAGATCCCATAAGATAGGTTACTTGAATGCAGCAGAAACTGGAGGGCTGAATCAACCGGGGGCAAGGGGGAGCACATATGGGTTGGATGTCAGTAGTCTAGAATGGGCTTCTGGTGAGTTTGAACCTGGCAGCGCGATGATTTTTTCGTGTTCTACGGTTCATCGTGGTCTACCCAATAATTCAGATCGGCTTCGGATATCGGTCGATTTCAGATATCAAGCTGCGACAGAGAAACTTGGATACCTTGGTAGTAATTTGGGACCCGATGTGCGTAGAACTGCACAAAAAATTGATGAGATTCTTTCTAGTCGTGCTATGTATGTTACTACCCGAGCAACACCAGAAATCTTGAACGAAGTTCGACAGAAGATGTTGGAAAAAGGAGAAACTACAATGGAGCGAGCCCAGGAGTTAGTTCTAGAGATTAAGAAGAGAAACTCTTAGGCAAAGTAAGATTGGCAAGTTTATTTCTAAGATAATTTCTGTGGTTAAATGCCCGTCCATAATTCATAACTGTAGAGATGAAGAGACTTTTAGATAGAGGTAAAACATGAGAGACAATTGGGTACGTAAAAAACTTCAGGATGGAGAACCTGTGATTGGAGCTCTGATGGGATTAGGTAGCCCAAATGTTGCGGAACTCTTATGTCATGCGGGATATGATTGGTTAGCCATTGAAACTGAGCACAATGCACTTGACTATGCTGAAATTGAACACATGTTGATGGCTATGAGTGGAACAGAAACAATTCCAATTGTGCGACTTCCCTCTGATGATCCAATGGGAATTCAAAGGGCTTTGGACATCGGTGCTATGGGGATTCTTATACCGATGGTGAAAACAGCTGAACAGGTAGAAGCTATCATTGGCGCGACTCGTTACCCTCCACAGGGTTCACGTGGTTTTGGGCCGATGCGTGTGTCTCACTATGCTATGGACTATGAGGACTATCTGAACCGGGCTAATGACAATATCCTAGTTGCTTGCATGTTAGAAACGAAGGAAGCAATCGATAATCTGGAAGCAATTACAGAGGTGCCTGGCTTGGATGCCTTGTACATGGGGTTATGGGATCTATCGTTATCGTACGGCCTCAATCCCCTTAAAATGCCTTTTCCCGAGCTCGAATTGGCGATTGAACGAGCACTGGAAATCGGCAAAAAAAATAATGTTGCAATAGGAATTGGTAGCGGTACGCCTGAAGAATTGCGTGGACGTTTAAACCAAGGTTTTCGTTTCCCGGTCTATGGGACTGATTATCTGATGTTGAGCAGCGCAGCGCGACAGGGAATCTCGGAATTTCGTAAATAGAGGGCGTATTTATTCTATAGATCGCTCAGAAGCAACAAATTAACCACACGATTCCATTGATTAATCAGTAAATTTTAGGAGCCTCCTCCGTTTCCTCTTTTTCTTCGCTAGCCATTAAGTAGGGGGCTTCGACATTAAAAATCAACCTTTTCTTTTCGATGGACTTTTCAATTGTTTTTAAGAACTCAAGTTGTTTTTGTAAAACGGTGAAGAGATCGGGTTTGAAAAAGCTTTTATCCCGATAAGAAAGTTCAGGAGGAATAAGTGGCATGTAGATGGAAATGTATCCATCGAAATGGATTTCCTTAAGAATCCCCATAATCTCTTGATAGTCAGCATGACCCTCTCCCATAAAATAATCATTCGTTTCTCTCATGTGCATCACTTGAATGCGATGCCCAGCTGCTCGAAGAGCTTTTACTATTGAAGCTTCGGCGATGTTCATATGGTAAACATCTGGCTGGATACCTAGATTGGGGAGTCCAAGATCATCGATTAGATTGATCGCATCGTAGACAGTATTGAGCACGCCGGGGTAAGCCTCATAACGGTTTAAAGGTTCGAACAGAATGTTTATTTTTCGTTCGAGTGCGTACTTGGCGATTTCTCTTGCAGAGGCAAGAAAGTTGTTCCTCAAGGTGTGAAGAGGAAGCTTAGTGTAGGGTATTTCAGGAATAGGGTTTTGAGTAGGGCAGACCTCAACGTACTTGCCACCTAGATCTGCTGCTAAATCAACGCATTTCTTCCCGTAGTCGATACCCCTTCTTCTGCTTTCTTCATCTTCTGCTGCAAGATCTCTGCTTTCTCCAGCATGGTGAAAAGCCCAAGCAGCTTGTATTTCAGATATTTCTAAGCCGGCAGAGTCAACTAACTTTCGCATGGTCTTAATGTTAATGCTTTGAGGGTCACCAGGGAGGTCGACAGCATCATAACCAGCAGCCTTAATGGCCTCTAAGACTACCTCTGGAGTCTCTAGGAAATCATATCCAAGTCGTTTTAATGTGCCGGTGATTGCTGAGTACTTAAACATTATTTAGCTTCTTTCTTATAAGAAGGTGTATGGACTAATTGAACAAGCCTTAAACATATTAGATCAACAGTTGTTTTACTACCTTAATGACAGAACCAAATACGAAGCAATTTAACGTAAAGAAATTGAATAAACAGAAGAAGAAGAAAGTTAGTGATTTAGCCATTACCAATTAAAATTGGAGCCATTTTATTATAGGTTTGTCATGGAATCAGTAGCGATAATAGTCAGGTTTGTAAGGGCCATTGGATGGAACTCCAATGTATTCAGCTTGTTTAGCGGTCAATTTTGTCAACTGCGCCCCCAGTTTCTTTAGGTGTAATCTAGCAACTTTTTCATCTAAGTGTTTGGGTAGAACATAAACTTTTCGGTCATATTTTTTATGATTTGTCCAAAGCTCGATTTGGGCAATCACCTGATTAGAGAAACTATTGCTCATGACAAAGCTAGGGTGGCCCGTTGCACATCCCAGGTTCACTAGTCTTCCTTCTGCCAAGATGATAATCGCTTGATCCTTTGAAAAGTGCCATAAATCGACCTGAGGTTTAATCGTTTCCCGAGTCGCACCGGAGGCTTCTAATCCTGCCATGTCAATTTCGTTATCAAAGTGGCCGATGTTGCAAACAATGGCCTTATCTTTCATCCTTTGCATGTGGCTGATCCGAATAACATCTTTGTTCCCAGTGGCGGTGACAAAAATGTCAGCTTCAGAAAGCACATTTTCCAGACGCACCACCTGATAGCCTTCCATTAATGCTTGTAAAGCACAGATGGGGTCGATCTCTGTTACGACAACCCTGGCTCCCTGACCGCGCATGGCCTGGGCACAGCCCTTGCCGACTTCACCAAATCCACAGACCACAACCAGTTTGCCGCCGATCATGATGTCGGTAGCTCGCATGATTCCGTCAGGAAGAGAATGCCTACATCCATAGACGTTATCAAATTTGCTTTTAGTGACACTGTCATTCACATTGATTGCAGGGAAAAGTAAGGATCCTGCATGTTCTCGTTCGTAAAGACGGTGAACTCCAGTTGTAGTTTCCTCACTGACTCCAACAATTTCTGACACAATGTCATGCCAGAATCGGGGGTTTTTTTTGAGGTGTTCACGCAACAGATTCAAAATGATCTGCATTTCTTTAACATCTGTGCTTGCTGGATTTGGAAGGGAAGCATCTTGGTCGTAGAGTTCCTCAGCTTCATAGCCCAAATGGATGAGCAAAGTTGCGTCTCCGCCATCATCCACAATGGTTGTCGGTCCTCCCTCACGAAACTCTAAGGCTTTTAGTGTGCACCACCAGTATTCTTCCAAGGACTCGCCTTTCCAGGCAAAAACCGGTATTGATGCCTCGGCGATAGCAGCAGCAGCATGATCCTGTGTACTAAAAATATTGCAACTTGCCCAGCGGACTTTGGCTCCAAGATTATGGAGAGTTTCAATCAAGACTGCAGTCTGAATCGTCATGTGAAGGGAGCCCATAATGCGACATCCCGCAAGTGGCCTTTGTCCTGCATATTCCTCTCGAAGTGAAATCAGTCCGGGCATTTCTTGCTCGGCTAACTGAATTTCTCTTCGGCCAAATCTAGCTAGGTCTAGGTCAGCAACCTTAAAGTCCTTAAAAACGGTTGTAGCCATAATTTCCGCCTTTTTCTAATTGTGTTAAGGGTCAACAATATTAAGTCTTGTGCACAAATGTATATTTATTTAGATAAATTTAATTTCCGATCTATTGTATGGCATTTTACTGCAACATGACGAGTAGATAACTAGCTTTTCAAATACAATAATGAGTCAGAGAGAAGAGTTGCCCTCTAAAGGTCAACCCCATATAACAAAGAGGAATTCTATAATATCTAATACATACCCATGTTAAATGTAGAACTCTAGACAGAGTACTTTAGCTAGAAATTATTGGCAGGGAATATCCTCTTCAATAACGACCTCGCGGTCTAGCAGAGTCTGCACGTTAGTGCAGTCCTCTGTCGAAAGCTGGTTGTTCTGAAGAGTAATGTAATCACCGCTTCCTAGCCCATTATTTTCCACAAGCGGCATTATATCTTCAATTAAGTTATCGTCCAGGAACAGAGTCGTAAGATTTACTAACGCGCTAATGGGGGAGATATTTTGGATGAAATTTGAATTTAATTTGAGATGTTGTAATCCCGTTGATCCGGACAAAAAGTTAAGGTCTTCATTTTCGTCCAAATTAGAGGTCACATTATCTCCCCCTCCCAGTTGAGTATTTGTGAGGTACAGTGTGTTTAGATTGGATAGAGAGCCAATGGGAGTGAAGTCAGATGGAGTATTTCCCGTAAGATTTAGCCCTAAAAGGTTATTGAAGTTCGATACTACACTAATTTCACCAATAGAGTTTCCATCCAAACGTAGCCATTCAAGACTGTTTAGTGGTTCCAGAAAATCAATACTAGTCAAACTAAGTTCCTGTGCACTCAGAATAAGCAGGCCTGTCAGTGCAGCAAGAGGGTTTAGATCAAGAATTGGGTTGCCTCCGATTTCCAGTGCTACTAAGTGAGGCCAATCCAAGGCGTTACTGATATCAGTTATCTGATTATACTGAGCGCACACTCCTTTTAGTTGACTAGATTCAGACAATGGACTTAGGTCAATAATTCCATTCCAGCCTAAGAATACCCACTCTAGATTTGGCATATTGGATAGCGGAGAAAGAACGGGTGGAAATTGGAAAAAAGGAGGGGTCGAAGGAGTGTCGTTGAGAAGATTATTATCTAGGTAAAGGTGTTGCATTTGGGTTAAGCCAACAAGAGCATCAAGGTTACTCACCTGGTTATTCCCTAAATCTAAAAGAGTCAGTTGATCTAGCTTGGCCAAGGGGTTGATATCACTGATGGAGTTAGCAAACAAATACATTTCTTTTAAGTTGGTAAAGCCCTGAAGTCCTTCCAGGGATTCGATTCCATAATCACTAGCGAAGAGGACTTCCAATGCAATAGCTTCTTGACAAGTGATGAAGTTAGTTGATTCTTTTTGTGATTCTTGCGCAGGTAGTGAGTCCCTGATCGCAGCTTCTAGATTAGGATCTTGAATGTTAACAATGGCTAGACATCCATTAAGTTTTGGTAGGTTGGGTGGTGGTTCATACCGTCCCTTTACCTGAACTTCATTTAGCTCGCCCTCAGCAGAGACTTCTGCAATCAGAACTTTAGGTAATCCGAATGGAGTTTCAGCAGGAAGAAGAATGAGATCTCGAGCATTATTGGTTTCGGCCCACAAAGAAACTATGCCTTTTGCTGGCACTATAAGGGTTATACGACCCTGAGTAAGAATATCATCTCCTGATTCAATCACCAGAAGGTGAAGAGAGTCTGGACAAGAAACCCCGGCACGATATAGATCCAGCAATTTGGTCGGACTTGATAATCCGGAAGCCACAACATTTAGTTTGCCTGTATGCCGATTAATTACGAGTACTTCTCCAGTTGAGGCTTGAGAAATGTAAACATTTCCTGTGCACTGGTCTACGGCAATTCCTGTCGGTGAGATTTCCGTGGAAAGCTCCTGTACTACGGAAGGAATTTCTAACTGTGTTAGTGTCAAGCCCTGATTAATAACATCAGTCGAGATAGTACTTACGCGATCTGCCTCGGCTACTAGCAAGTCTCCATTTGTATCAATTACCAGTGCATTTGGTGCATTCAGTCCGGTTATTAGCTCTAGTGAGGTCTGGGTAATGGGATTCAATCTCTGAATAGTTCCTGAGGTTTTTCCCGCAAGCAATAGATACTCTTCGTTGTCAACTCCCTGATAGGCAATCATATTGGGTATATCGTCATTGAATAGGGCAATCATCTCTTGAGTGCCTGTTGTTACATCGAAGATAGTGGATTGTTCTGATGCTTGAGGCCAGGTTGTTGTTGAAGGGTTTGTGCTAAAGCTCAGTTCAGATGTATATAGGCGTTCTAATCCGGTTAGATAGGCCACAGACTGAACAATTCCAAGTCCTCCGAAGACCACAGTTTTTGTTTGTATGTCTACACTAGCGCCCACTGTCTGGTTTTCTTTTGTTGCCGTAACCGTTACCGGTTGTGAAGAGGGTATCAGTGCTGGGGCCGTGTATAATCCTGTTCCATTGATTGTTCCTGCTTCTTGATTTCCTCCCGTTATTCCATTGGCTCCCCAGATAGTTTCTCCCCCTAATTCTGCCACAATGTCGAGTTCAAACTGTTGAGACTGTCCCGGCACCAGTACTACAAGAGATGGATTGACCTCTAGCTGTTCAATCCCTACGTCTGGCTGAAAGCTCTCTGGTACTGACTGTGGTGGAACATTGGCAAACACTCCAGTTTCTAGACTTCCAAAAATAGCGGTTAGATAAACCGGAACATCACTTTCAATCCAAATCATTCCTCCCGCTTGTCCTTCCGCTTCTGGAATAATATCCGAAAGCAGGTCACTTCTTCGTTCTCCTGGCTGGAGAGTTGTTGTGAATGTTCCTAAAACTGTGCCGTTTGGCATCAAGGCAACCACTCTTACATTTGCTGCTAGAGCTCCTGCATTCAAAGTTGCCAGTCCTGTAAAAAACCCTAGTGACGTGCCAATGTGAGAGATCAATGCCTTCCGACTTCCTTCCATAACGCTTGAAACCGCGGCAATTGACCCCAACTCAGGAATTGAGTAAGAGACCGATCCATTAATTGACGGCGATGTAGACTCTACCTTCAGCCATCCTTCAATTGTCGTAGTACCTGAGAACCCAAATGTTTCTTTTAGATCGATTCGAAGACTTTGCCCGGGGTTTAAGGCTAGAGTGACTGGGTTGGTTTGTACCTCATCATTAAATATCTGACCATTTTCTTGATAGACTGTCATAGTTACAATTGAGGCTTCATCTGAGAAATTTCCAATTACAGCTTCAGTGATAAAGGGATCTAAAACCGCTAGCTGTGGAAATAGTAGTGTAGAGAGTAATTCGCTAGCTGGACGGGCATTTAGTCCTAGCAGATCTTCTCCCTCCTTACCCACCAGCTCGAATCCAGCGATATCTACCCCCGCTTCTGCAATTAAGTAAGCCTCGGAGGCCGAGTTTTCGAAAAGTGGAGCAGAGGAGTTAACCCCAGAAACTGCAACTGAGTCTACATCTTTAAAAAAATCTTCCACATTCAATTCCACAATTCCTTTAGGAACAATTTCTATGCTTTTTATTTTTGTCGATGCCCCATTGATAAGAGACAGTTGCACCGTAGTCGTGACTGATTCATTTGGGTTAATGAGAAAAGTTGTTGTGGAAAATCCAGAATCAAGACGGACGTCCTGAAAGATCAGCCGTGAGGACACTTGTGGTAAGGCCGCTCCGTCCAAGAAAGATATTTCATAGTCCAAAACCTGAAAAAATCCAGTTAGGCCGTCAGTGGGACTCGTAGCTTCAATCCAACCTATAGCTGTCGGGTCAGTTCCTACTCCAAAGATTCCTAGGGTTACTTCAGAAAACTGTTCACCAGATGCGATATCAACACTTATCGGATTCTGAAATATCTCTTGGATCTTTTTGTTTCCGTTCCAGGTCCTAAAATTCCTAAAGTCAGGTTGGTGAGCTAATGTCCAGTCGGAACATTTATGTGATCTAGATTCTGAGATACTTAAAAGAGATTCTGGATAGGTTTTTCTAATGTTAGGTAACCATAGAATCGTGCCTGTCTCCCCCCTTTGGCGGTAAGCGGAGCCGCAAAAAGGACTTCTTCTCAAGTGAGAATTCCAATATGGGCTAAGATCAGTCATTCCTGTTGTTGAGGAAGCAGAGGTTAAGACAGCCCCATCCACTCCGTAGGCTGTAAATGTTACCGTAGCAATCTCCTCTGTTGGATTAACGATTGCTATCCCAGTTAAGTCCTCAGGACCGAAGGAAAGTCGGGGGAAAATTAGACTGCTTGAGGCTTGGACTAGTCCAGGAACTAGAAAAAACACTATCAACAAAGGGAGTAGACGAATTTGAATGTGGATCAATCTAATTCTCCTTTACCAAAAAATACACCCAAACCAGACTAAAGGTTTGGTTTTTTTATCAAGGTACCCAAACCTGTCGAATGCTTTAGAAGCCCTCCAATAACAACTTATAAGGTGCCGCAACGGTAATGTAAAGAGGTTGTAGATACGATCCATGGGAAAGTGGACAATCATGGATCTGATTAGATCAATTAGTTCAGGGGGGTTGACAAATCTTTGTCAGATTAGCATTTTCTTTTTTTAGATGCTGTTTGTTTTTGTGCAAGACTTAATTAAAGGAGAGAAGTAATCCTTCTCAAAAAGTAAGAAGACCGAAATCTCTATTTGGGTCTTCCGTGTTAGAAGAGATTAGAATTTACTTTGACTACTAGAGTAGTTCTAGGTGCAGGCTCTATTGAAGGGCAGTATGTAAATGTTGGATTTGTCGAAAGGTAAATTGTTGGAATGCCTCTCCTGGCAGGAAGACAGATGTGACGTTCTTTCCTGGCGTTTTCCGGATGGGGATCATGGAATAAGAAACGGAGCCGATCTAATTGTACAAGAATTCCAGGTGGCACAATTTGTTTATTTAGGTGAATGTGGAGACATGTTTGGACCTGGAAATCATAAGCTTACAACTGACAATATTCCAATTCTTACCCGATTGCAGTCTTGGAAGTATGATTCTGGAGCACCTTTCAAATCAGACCTTTATTTCTTGAGTACACAGTTGTTTAAAGGCAATAAGTGGAATAGCCAGAATCCAATTATGATGTGGGATGACAATCTTGAGATTGTTCGTTTTAGGGCTATGGGTTTTTATGATTTTAGAATCACAGATCCGTCGTTGTTTATGAAGCGGGTGTCCGGATCTAACGAAAATTTATATCTGGATCAATTTTCCAACTTGATGTGTGCTCAAATTGTTAGTGTTTTTAATGACGCTCTGGTCATCTCAAATATTCCTATGGTAGATGTAGTGATTAGATCTAAAGAATTGGGAGAGGCCCTGCTACCTCTTATAAATCCAGTGTTGATAGCAAAGTATGGGATCGAGATATCAAGCTTTACAGTGGAAAATGTTTCTATCCCTCCGGCGCTAAGGGAGGTAATAGATAGGAATATTAGAACTGGGATAGAGGCAAGCCTCAATGATTATGTTAAGTATCAGATTATTGAGCATCCAAAATCGAATCAGAACAGTGTTAAAGGGCTTTCTACTGAAGTAGCGATTGGTTTAAGCATTGCCCAGAAAGTTATGAAGCTTATGGGAGTGGAGAAATTTCGGTCAGACTTCAAGTTCTCTCTGTTTGATAAAAAATAATAGTGGTCTCAGAGTTCTTTAGGGTTGGTGGACCTTTGGTTAGATTCGTTTGAATCCGCGTAATACGTCCTCTATGTTCATACGCAGCGTAATAGGGCGTCCGTGAGGACAAGTGTAGGGGTTTTTGCAGCGAAACAGAGAATCTACCAGCCATTGCATCTTTTCAGGAGAGAGAGGCGTGTTGATTTTTATGGCCGATTGACAGGAGACGCTTATAGCAATTTTTTCGCCTAGTCTTTGTGCCTCACCTCCAGTGGAATGGCTTGACGGTTCATTTTCTACTGTATTGATGATCTCTTCCATCAATCGAGGAATTTCTCGGCAGTCTTTTGCGATTACAGGAACTCCCTTCACTGCAATCGTTCTTTCACCAAACCATTCCACTTCAAACCCATTAGAGTTGAGATGATCAAGAAGAGGTGTAATAGATGCTTTTTGTTCGGCTGTTAGCTCGATGATTTGAGGGATTAAAAGTTTCTGGGTAGGAATTTTTCGATTGTTGGCTTGGTTTCTTAGTATCTGGTCGTAAAGAATCCGCTCGTGGGCAACATGCTGGTCAATTAGCATTACTCCTTCTCTGTCAGTCACTACTAGAAAACTTTCCACAAACTGACCCAAAACAATTGGGATTGGGCTAAGGTCTGCAGTCTCAGGAATGTCTAAGGAGTGGGGGTCTTCTCTCGCGGGGACAAGAGATACAGGAAAATCTTCAAGTCTATTTTTATCAACATATTGTCGTAGTTCTTTGAAGCCAAGGGAACTATCTGGACTGCGTTGAAAAAATGTCTTAATTCTTCGGCTTGTATTTTCCGGGGAGTAAGAAAATTCCTTTGTTTGGAGATGTTTTAGAGGAACATCACGAGCTAGATCTCCTAGAGTGTCTTGTGGACGCAAAAGGGATTCTTCGAGAGCATTGTATATGGATTTGTGAATCTTATTGGAATTACGAAAACGGATTTCTGTTTTGTTTGGGTGAACATTCACGTCTATCTCAGCCGGATCCATTTCTAGGAAAAGAAGGACAACTGGATGAGCTGCAGTAGGAATGAGGTCTTGATAAGAAATCTTGATAGCATGAGATATGATTCGATCTCGGACTATCCGGCCATTGACAAAAAGGTATTGAAAACGGGACGTGCTTCGTTGCTCATGAGGTAGAGATGTGTATCCAGTAACGTGAACACCGTCCCGTTGGTAATCGACTCCAGTCAAGTTTTCCATAAATGTCTTGCCCAAAACCTGGCAGACTCGATCTTCTAAAGACTTTACGGCGGGTGCCTCTATTAAGTGACGGTTTTGATGGTGTAACTGGAACTCAACATGAGGACAGGAAAGTGCATGATAGGTCACCAGTTTGCTGATGTGTCCAATTTCGGTTGAAACGGTCTTCATGAATTTTTGCCGGGCTGGAACATTGTAAAAGAGTTCAAAAACTTCGATCTGAGTACCTTCTGGCCAGGCAATCTCATGACTTTTAGTCAGTTTTCCTCCTTCAAAACTTAGTTCGACCCCAGTGCTGAGTTGCTGGTCATCGTTTCGTTCCACTGTACGCATATTAAGGCGGGAAACAGCTGAAATAGATGGTAGTGCTTCTCCGCGGAATCCGAGTGTTGCGATTTGATTCAAATCCTCAAATCTACTGATTTTGCTGGTAGCATGATGCTGAAAAGCTATTTTGGCATCTCGTGAAGACATACCAAACCCATTGTCGAGCACAGAGATGAGTCGCTTGCCCCCGTTCTCAATCTTAATGTGGATTTTTGTTGCCTCTGCGTCTAGGGAATTTTCAATAAGTTCCTTAACCACCGAGGCCGGGCGATCCACTATTTCTCCGGCTGCAATTTTATGGGCTAGAATCTCAGGTAAAATATGGACCCGCCCCATAGAGGGAGTATAGAGGTTTAATATTTTACGTTCCAGGTTGAAACTCCATTATTAATGTAAGTAGAGAGGGGAAATTCAACATTCGCACATGCAGCTGAATGAAATTTCAAGTGTTGTGAACGGTAATCAAGGTAAAAACCAATGGAGACATCCTTGACAATTCCGTCTAAAATCCGATTCAATAACCGTTCTGTTTTGACTGTGGCCCCATCGTCTAGGGGACTAGGACGCTGGCCTCTCACGCCGGAAACAGGGGTTCGAATCCCCTTGGGGCTACCAAACTAAATTCATGAAATATGATCGATTTTTCAAGCTTTGAACCAATATTCCCAGACATCTTATTCCTGACCAAAAAATTATTCTCAACTGTTCCCCACGGTTTTTCATCGAAATGTTTGATATGTCGGCATTATCTCGTAATGGTAATTTCCACCCGCCGGTTTTTCTGTCTTCCTTTGGGATTGTCGCTTCCGTCGGGATTGGAATTCCTTGCTATTGGTTTTGATTTCCCCCAGCCTTTTGTCAAAAGATTTTTTTGATTTGCACCACCTTTGTCCACGAGCCATTGCTTAATCGAACTAGCTCGCTTTTCGGAGAGGGTCAAGTTGTAAATGTCAGCTCCTTTTGCATCTGTATGACCTTCAATCAATACTCTAGCCATAGGGTAGGCTTTAAGAATGGCAGCTACATTGACCAAATCGTCTTCTGCTTTAGATCGAAGATCTGACTTGTCAAAGTTGAAAAGAAAATCAGCCGATAGATGGATCTGAATTTCTGTTTTGGTAACTTTGGCTCCAAGTTCTTCTATCACTTTTTCAAGTGCTTCTACCCGGCCACTGATTTCCAGTCCCCTATTATGGGGATCTAATGCAAGACCCATTAAGGCGTAGATCGAACTTTTTATGATGAGAGCTCCTCCGTCTGGACCCAGAAATGTGAGAGCTTCTTGCGCGGCTAGATGGGCTGCAGGGTCGTCTGGGTTGGCAGGATCCCAAGCCATAAGAGAGAGTGAGAAAAGACCGCACAGGAAAATGGAAAATATGGCGCTACTTATTAAAAGTTCTTGTTTCATCTCGATAGGATGAGCTCTTCGAATGGTAAAACGTTGGGAACAACAAGATTGATAGTCTGCACGTTGTTTAAAGGCGCAGGGAACTTAAACCAGACTACTGTTTTCCCTTTGGGAAGCACTTCGACAGCTCGTGCAGAGGTACCACCTTCAATGGCAATCATGCCACGAGCTACCGGAGCTGCAATCCAATTGTCCTGGCTGTCTTTGAGTACCTGATATTTTTTCTTTTCTGAATTTTCGATGTAATAAACATCTTTGAGTCTGTACTGGATTCCTGTGCTTTGAGTTCCGGTGTTGCGATAGGCTAGAACAACAGTAAGAATCCCGTCCCGAACATTAGCTTTGACCACATCAACTTCAATTTCTCCACTCATTGCTATCTGGGTTTGGATCACGGAAGAAGATGATTTAAGGGTCATTTGTTTTTCTGATTTCTCTGGAGTTAACATCGGTGATGGTTGTCGATCTGATACGGGGATTTTCTCAGTGATCGATGCTGGTGTTTTGGGTGCCAGGTCTTCCTTGTTACCGCAGCCTCCAATAGCAATTAGTAGTAGTATGGAGCCACCAAAGGTAATATTCTTAGATAGAACTTGATGCATTGTAAATTCTCCTGCAATTAAAAAGGTTATGTTCTTCTATCCATCTTCGAAACAGATCACTTTCTTTATCTGAAAGATGCACTTGTCCTATTGCTATCTTTTATTTGGTGTTTGTACGATGATCTAAAACCTTTGTTGCTGGTAAGATCCAGATCTCCTGTCTTTAAGGAAGGTTGGTGATAGCCTTGACAGAGAGGCTCTATCAGTGGCCAAATATTTTGAGAGCAACAAACTTTTTTAGTAGAGAAGATTTGACTAGAAAACCAAAAGAATATGGCAATGTCAGACAATGATTCAGGGCCTAGATTACACAAAATAATTGTCCTAAATAATATCCTCTTCTAAAATACCCATCAAGGGCCTCAGGCTTTTTAGCTTGGGGTGTCGTAGGATTGACATTGATACACTAGATTCAATATATGCCCATGTAAGTGTTACTAGCAGGTAGAAAATTCAATTTTTCTGACAATTAAACTAGTTTTTTCTAGAGAAAATATTTTTGGTTGTCAGCCTAAAACTGTTAGATCATGTAGTGGTTAAGCTAGAATAAGTTGGCAAAGTTAATAGTTATCAATTTTTGATACTAAAGGTCTAAAGCTAAATTAAAAATAGAGGTATAAATTCTTGAGTTTGAAAAAAGACATGTTAGCTGGACTTCGTGCATGGGTTCTTTCTGACAAAGGCGTGGGAAAAGAAGTGAGTCCTTTGTCGGCAAAAGAGGTTGCTTATTCGGTTGATTGGGTGCGCAGTGTTCCCTTTATCGCTCTGCATCTAATGTGTCTTGGGATTTTCATAGTGGGCTGGAGTCCTGTTGCAATTGCCGTGTGTGTAGGCATGTATTTTGTGCGAATGTTTTTCATCACTGGTTTTTATCATCGGTATTTTTCACATCGAACCTTCAAAGCAAACCGTTTTATGCAATTGCTTCTGGCTTTGGCAGGGACCTCCTGTACGCAAAAAGGTCCTCTATGGTGGGCAGCGCATCATCGTCAACATCACAAACATTCAGACGATCCAGAAGATCCGCATTCCCCCGACCAACATGGAATTTTTTGGAGTCACATAGGTTGGATTACTGATAAGAGAAATTTTCCTACACGAATGAGTCTAGTGCCAGATTTAGCTCGTTTTAGAGAGCTCCGTTTTCTAGACCAATTTGATTTATTGGTTCCAGCATCTATGGGAGTAGGAATGTATTTTCTAGGTGAATTCCTAAGCTCCAATTATCCATCTCTGGGTACCAATGGATGGCAGATGCTCATTTGGGGTTTCTTTGTCTCCACAATTTTCCTTCTCCATGGTAGTTGCATGATCAATTCTGCAGCTCACCTGATGGGAAAACAGAACTACAAGACGGGAGATCAGAGTCGTAATAGCTTGATTTTATCATTGTTCACTTTGGGAGAAGGTTGGCACAATAACCATCATTATTACCCAGCGACTGCGCGGCAAGGCTTTTTGTGGTGGGAATTAGATATAACATTTTACCTTCTTAAAGTGATGAGTTGGCTTAAACTTATCCGAGCCCTTCGACCAGTTCCTAAGCTGGTTTTATCTGCCCGTTTGCGCCGTTCTCAGATTCCTGGGTGAGGTTTTGCGATATTTGTCCCGTCCTAGTACAGCAGTTCATCTACTAAAAACAAACGTCTGTCAAAATCTTCTTTTTGCTAAGCTAAAAAAAATTAATTACGGATGTATTGTTATCAAGGATGGAGAGAACTCTTGGGTTTTTGGAAATGAACGGTCGTATCTAACTTGCCATATTGAAGTGAAGAGTTCTCGCTTCTATTTGTCCACGGTGTGTGCAGGGTCCGTTGGTGTAGCAGAGTCCTATGTTCGTGGAGAATGGACTTGTGATGACCTAACAAAACTTATCCGGATCATGGCCAGAAACTGGTTTGTACTGGACAGAGTAGAGTCAGGACTTACTTGGTTTCGTAAGGTTATTTCACGAACGGCTCATGCCTTGCAGCGTAATTCCCTTAGAGGCAGTATTCGAAATATAGCTTCCCATTACGATTTGAGCAATGATTTTTTTGCTCTCTTTTTAGATAAATCAATGATGTATTCTTGTGCGATCTTCGATCCTCCAAATTGTTCTTTGGAAGAGGCCTCTTTCAACAAGAATGAACAAATTTGTCGCAAGCTTATGTTAGGTCCGGGAGACCATGTACTAGAAATTGGCACTGGTTGGGGGGGATTTGCCTACCATGCAGCAAAGTATTTTGGTTGTTCAGTAACAACTAGCACAATTTCCGAAAAACAATATGAATTTTCTCAACACTTCATTCGTAAGTCCGGATTGGACGACAAAGTCAAAGTGGTTAAAAAGGACTACCGGACACTAAAAGGTCGTTTTGACAAGCTAGTATCCATTGAAATGATAGAAGCAGTTGGTCATCAATACCGAGATTTGTTTTTTGAGAAGTGTTCCTCACTTTTAAAATCAAGTGGTGCAATGCTTCTTCAGGCCATTACCGTTCCTGATCAAGACTATGACCGTTCTCGCCGCAACGTGGATTTCATAAAGAAATATATCTTTCCGGGATCGTGTCTTTCGAGCGTCTCTAGTATTCTCGATTCTGCCTGTAGGGTAAATGATTTTAGACTTTCTCATTTTGATGATCTAACTCCCCATTATGCAACTACCCTGCGCAAATGGCGGCAACGCTTTTTAGCCAATGAAAAGCAAATTAGAAATATGGGTTTCTCTTCTGAATTTGTCCGTATGTGGGAGTATTATTTCAGGTATTGTGAGGGTGGATTTCAAGAAAGAGTTATTGGTGACACTCAAATGCTCCTTGTCAAACCGTGGTTTCAATCTGAGGTTCCTATTAGGAAGAACCTTTCCAAGCTAATAGGTGTTAGCTAAATGCGGTTTTAAAATTAGAGAATTTTGGTCTCATGGATTAAAGGACATGTGACCTTTTTTCTGTTAAAGCCTTAAGACAGTGATCTTTTAAAGGAATAAAACTAGTCTTGATTCAGGCTAAAAAATTAAAGTCACCTTGTGGAGGGGTTTCCTGAGTCAGGGGTTGGACTATAGAAGATATCTTTCTATGCTTTGGTTTCTGTAACGGAAAAATGAAGGATCTGTAGATGACTCAGTTCAAGTATCAGAAAATGTTTGAGCGTGGCCCCGACGTAATTCCTTATCGAAAGCTAACGTCTGACTTTGTGTCTTGCGAGCGTTGGAATGATGTAGAGATTCTGAAAGTCGAACCTTCGGCTCTGTCTTTACTGGCTCGAGAAGCAATAGATGATGTTGAGCATCTTTTAAGGCCAGGTCATTTAAAGCAGCTAAAGGCAATTTTGGACGATCCAGAATCCTCTAACAATGATCGGTTTGTTGCTCTGGAATTCCTCAAAAATGCCAACATTTCTTCAGGGAGAATTTTACCTGGTTGCCAGGACACGGGAACAGCTATTATCCATGCGTATAAGGGTGAAAATGTATTCACCTTTTCAGATGATGCTGAGTCAATTTCGCGTGGAATTTATGAGGCATTCCAAGAACAGAATCTCCGTTATTCCCAAATGGCGCCTCTAGACATGTATGAGGAAAAGAATACGGGGACAAATCTTCCGGCACAGATAGAGATTTATGCTCAACCTGGAGATGAATACAGGTTTCTTTTTATTGCTAAGGGAGGTGGATCGGCCAACAAAACTTTTCTCTATCAGGAAACAAAAGCTTTGTTGAATCCAGAATCACTTCTTCGTTTTGTATTGGAAAAACTTGAGACTATTGGTTCGGCTGCCTGTCCACCTTATCATCTGGCCTTGGTCATTGGTGGTACGTCGGTGGAATTTACTATGAAGACAGTTAAGTTGGCGAGTTCTCACTATCTGGACGATTTGCCCACATCTGGTAATACACTTGGAAGAGCTTTTCGTGATCTGGATATGGAGAGAAAGGTTGCAGATCTCTGCAACCATATTGGTATTGGTGCCCAATTTGGCGGAAAGTACTTTGCTCACGATGTCCGTGTGGTTCGCCTTCCTCGACATGGAGCCTCGTGTCCCGTTGGACTAGGTGTATCATGCTCAGCCCATCGTCAGATTTTGGGGAAAATAAACAGGCAAGGGGTTTTTCTTGAACAGCTTGAAACCGATCCGGCCCAATATCTCCCTGAGATAACTCATGATGTAGTCAGTTCGAAGGTAGTTGAGATTGACTTGAATCGCCCCATGGTTGAGATTTTGGCTCAGTTACGAAAATATCCAATAGCTACAAGACTTGCTCTGAATGGATCTTTGATTGTAGCTCGGGATATTGCTCATGCTCGGCTCAAAGAGGCTATGGAAAGAGGTACCCAGCTTCC
>CAZMUJ010000043.1:0-27240 GCA_964569605.1 uncultured Acidobacteriota bacterium | reverse complement strand
GTGGATTGTTCACGACCCAGCTGAGGGTGCCTTTAGTCGGCGTTCGACTGTAGACTTTGAAAAAAAGTGGTCAAATCTAAAAAATTGGAGCCTTATAATTTTTCCTGACGGCGTTAGCCCGTGATCTAATAATCTATTGTCATACCTGTTTCTTTTTCTAAAATATCCTGCACATTGTTTCCGGATTCCAATACTTAACTTTCTCGGATTGACGGTTCTGTTGATTCCGATTTTGTTGCATGGCGATTCACTGGAGGGTGATGATCTATTAAGCAAGGCTCAAGCAGAGTTTAATGCTAGTAATTTTCTCCAGGCTGAGAAGCTGGTACGTGAGTTTGTACGAGATCAAACTGATCATGTCGCTGCATTATTCCTTTTAGGTATTACACTGGCCAAACAGGAAAGATGGGATGAGGCTGGTGAGACACTAGAGAAAACAATAGTTCTCCAACCAGATTTTGTTTCCGGGTATCTTGAGCTTGCTGGAGTGCGACATAAGCAGGGAGAGAGACAGGATGCTATTAGGCTGTTACGAACGGCTGTTATGCTTGATAGTGAAAATAGTTACGGTAGGAATTTCTTGGCAACTCTTGCCTATCTTGAGAATCACCAAATGGAAGCACTCCATCATTGGAATATTGTTGGGGAGCCTAGAATTCGTGAGATTAAGTACGTTACTCCCTCTAACACTAGTCCTGAGTTGATCGATACACTTTTCCGGCTTAACGAAGGAGAAGTACTTCGTAGGGATCGGATCATAAATATTCGTTGGATTCAGGAACGGTTACAACTTAAAACTGATTTTTACTGGGTGCTACAACCTTTAGCTGATGACCAGCGGTGGGATTTACAGATCACCTTAAACCCCAAAAACTCCCTCCCCTATAAAAGAAAACTATTAATTCAAAATATTCCTAGAATTGCCTTTAATCAGGAGATAATAGCAGAGTTCCAAAGCACCAAGAATCAGAGTTTTGGAGGGTTACTTCGTTGGGATGAATTTCGGAAAAAAGCAATGCTTCGGTCATCTTTTCCTTTTATCTTTTCTGGCAACGACATTTTTCATTTAGAGGTAGATTTTCGTGATGAAGCATGGCGTCAAACTGAATCTGATACTGATTTTTCTCTAAAAACAACAAGTCTTTCAGGTGATTATGAGCATGCTTTTAGAGATGGACGACAATCTCTTTCCTTGCATGCCGAATATCGGCATCAGGATTTCCGATTTGAAAAGGGAACCTTTCCGTCAAAAAGTCCCCATGTTACAGTTTTGGGGCTAGGGTGGAAACAGAGGTTTGACCTTAACGAAGAAGATAGTCGTCAACTTGATTTATTTACTCGTGTGGACCAGATAAACCTCCTTAGCGAGACTCACAAGAGTACTTATAGATTAACAAGTGGTTTCAGACTCAACTGGTTGCTACGAGAACAAGAACGAATGAGGATGGTGGCTTCTCTCCGGGGTGGTGTTGCAGGAAAGTTACTTCCTTTGGACAACTATTTTAGTCTTGGAATTGGACCAGATAGTCCGCTTGCCCTGCGGGCTCATCCTACTCTTCATGAGGGTCGAAGGGGTTTTAGTCCCATAGGACGAGAGTTTGCTTTAGCTAATGTAGAGTTAAGTCAGCAACTATTTCGATGGAAGTTTCTTATAGTAGATGGGTTTCTATTTATTGACAGTGCCTTTGTTGGGCAGTCACCCTTCGGGTCTTACCAAAATAAATGGTTTAATGATGTGGGAGGAGGAGTTCGTTTAATGGCTTTTGGTCAGAACATTCTTCATCTTGTTTTGGGATGGGATCTTAAAACCTCATCATTTAATCAGTGGGCAGGATTGCCTATTCAGGGTTTTGGAGGTCTGTGGTAAATGGAAAGGAAAGGCATGACCTGGTGTTTTCTTATTAGATATTCAGGGTTACTCTGATGGTATATCTGAGGGTATGAGAGATTTAAATTGTAGTAGTTGTCTACTGTCAAGTTGAGCCGCCAAGCGTGACAGCTCCATTTCATTGGCTGCCAACTTTGACTCCATCAACTTTTCTTCTTCTTTGAGGACATCTCCCAAACTCATTTTGGCCCATTTAGATTCGGGGATTCTCTTCAGGTTCTTCAGTAGTGTGGAAGACTGTTTTCTGGCTATTTCACGAGCAGGACTTTCTATTACAGAGGCACGAGAATAACTCGATAAGGCAGCTTCAGCCTTTTGGGAAACCCTCTGGGCAAACCCTAACCGGAAAGCAGCATAGGCGTGGTCAGGAGCTAATTCCAGAGCTTGACTCAAATACTTAATGCTCATTTGCAATTGATTTATAGGCCTGGGGGTGGTCTTCTGCCACTTTTCCAAATGAGACCGGCCCAATGCGTAATTTGCATCAGCCTTCATGCCTTGTTTTACCTTAAGCCATTGGAGAGAAGGTTGGTTGTCTGGTTTTTCTAGATCTTTTAGCGCTAATAATGCTCGCGTTGCGTAGTTGATTGCCTTTGTTGCCTTTCCTTCCTCTGCGTATATATAGGATAATTGGGCTAGCAAGCCGCCTTCTTTGGGCAACTCTTCTAATGCTTTTTCTCCATAGTTAACAAATCTGTGCAGATTATTTTCCTGATAAGCTACATCAGCTAATATCCTGTAGGCGTAGGCGGTTAATCCACTGTTGGGGTAGTTTTGTAAAAAGTCATTTACTAGCCGAACTTGTACCTTCTGATTTTCCATTTTAGTGATAGCTATCCATGCATCATTTTCTGATTTAGTTCGAGGTTGTCCGACAATTCGAGTTAATTTCTTTTCTTCAGATGTAGACTCCTCTTGTGTTGGCTCTGAGGGTGTCTGAGCAGGGACCTCAAGTAGAGCAAGAAATAGTATTGGAAAAAGAAACGTGATGAACTTCATAATGATCTCCGATCAACATAGGATATAACAAGATGAATAAAACTGGAATACTTGAAAATGTTCATAGGATTAGGAAATGGGAAAAAAGATTTATGAACGACAGGTTCTTTAGAAAAGGCAATTAAAGAAAAGTATCTAACTAAAGAGATTTTTAGGGAGCCCAGTTTTCAGAAAAGCTCGAGCTGCTTTCTCTACATGGCGTTTCCCATTTGATAGGGAAAAGTTTAAATGGGAGGGAAGTAGTGCATCGAAGTCATAGGTTAATAGTTTATCCATTGAGTTTGCACAGTCTTGAATACTTGCATCAGGGACATTCTGGAGAAGAATAGCCCCACCCCAAAACACTTGATCTCCGGAAAAAAGATATGTGTTTTTTCGTCCACGTAAGAGGAACGAATAGTGTCCCATACAGTGACCAGGTGTTGCAATTGCTTTGAGTTCTAGGCTTCCGACTTCAAACTCATCACCATCGACCATTTCTTGTTCTACTTCGCATGCTTCCCAGTGAAAATCCAATGGATAAAACCCAATGTCCTGGGCCCAGGTTAAACCTATTTGGTCAGCATCTCCTGTTCGAATTGCTGGTGCTGCTTCTTTTCCTGCAACGACTGAAGCTCCGATTTTTCTTTGTAAGTACGCTAAGGCTCCCGTGTGGTCGGCATGGTAGTGAGTAACAAATATACGGCTAATATTTTTAGGATCTAGGCCATCTTCTCTTATGTTTTTTAGAATTGCATCTGGTCCTGAGAATCCAGCATCGATTAAAACTAATTCCTCGTCACCTCGGATCAAAAATACATTGCAATCGAAGCTATTGGAAATATTAAAGCCATTGTCCCCACCACCTACCAAATAAACCTCATTTGTCAATTTCATGTAAAAAATGTCCTCGATCTAAGTTTTTAATAACTCTGCTTGAGTGAACATTGCCACAGAGAAAATAGACACATTAAGATTTCAGGTTAGCAATTTAGTGAGAACCTTACCGCCCACGTCAGTCAGGCGGAAATCACGACCTTGAAATCGATGTGTCAATCGTAGGTGGTCTATCCCAAAAAGGTGGAGAATAGTTGCATGGAGGTCATTGACAGAGACTGGATCTTCCTCGATATTCCATCCAATTTCATCAGTTTTTCCATAAACTTGTCCTCCCTTGATACCACCACCGGCCATAAAGATACTAAAGGCTAATGGATGATGATCTCTGCCGGTATTGATTTCTTCAGGCCCTCCGTTGTTTTCTGCAAGAGGGGTACGGCCAAATTCTCCAGCCCAGACTACAAGAGTCTCATCCAGCATTCCGCGTTGTTTTAAGTCCTTAAGGAGGGCTGCAACCGGTTGATCAGCAATTCCACAGTTTGTGGGCAATTGATCATCAAGACTACTGTGGTGATCCCAAGAGGCATGATACACATTGACGAAACGTACCCCTCGTTCTACCAAGCGACGAGCTAAAAGGCAATTCCTGGCATAAGTAGCAAAAACCCCTTTGCTAAAACCTCGACCTCGACCATCACCATCACTACGATCCACTCCATACATCTCTAGCGTCTTGGTATCTTCCTGAGAAAGATCTATAAGTTCTGGTGCAGCAGACTGCATCCTATAAGCAAGCTCATATGAGGCGATTCTCGAAAGGATCTCTGGGTCTCGAGTGGTTTTGTAATGTTGTTGGTTCAGATCTTTCAGAGCCTGAAGACCCCGACGTTGGCACTGATGGGGCAGTCCCTCTGGGCTGGACAGATGAAGAATGGGATCACCTTGATTACGGAAAAGAACGCCTTCATAACTTGAAGGTAAGAAACCGCTAGACCAATTAGATGTTCCACCACTCGCCCCACGCCCTGCAGATAGCACCACATAGCCTGGCAAGTTTTCTGATTCACTACCCAGTCCATAATTAATCCATGAACCCATTGACGGTCTACCAAAGGTAGGTAAACCGGAATTCATCATTAACTGTCCTGGGTGATGGTTGAAAGCCTCGGTATGCATCGATCGAATCAATGCGATGTCATCGGCGCAGGTAGCAATCTTGGGTAAATAGTTTGAGATTTCCATTCCACAAGAACCGTGTCTTGTGAACTTTGCATTGCTTCCCATTAAAAATGCAGACTCTTTCTCGATAAAGGCAAATCGGACTTTTTCTAACATGGACTCGGGCATGGGTTGTCCATGTAGCTGATTAAGTTTTGGTTTGGGATCAAAAAGATCAATCTGGCTGGGAGCACCTGCCATGAAGAGAAAGATGCAGGATTTAGCTTTGGGAGGAAAATGAGGAATCTTCAATCGATTTCCACTCTCCAGTGAATTTTCTGCTCCCAAAACTCCATTTTTAGCAAGCATTGTCATTGCTGCGATCCCACCAAGGCCACTTGCATTGCTGGTGAGAAAATCTCTACGGGACTGAAGAATCTTTTCTTTTAAAGACATAAGATTTTATTCCCTGGTAAGAAATTCATCTAAGTTCAGGATTGTTCGGGCCAGAACAAACCATGAGGCTGAATCTTCATAGGATAAATTGTTAGGGAAATTTTCCCCAACAAGACTAGCTGTTATCCCACTCTCAGCTAAAAAAAGTTGTTTTTGATCGAGCAATAGATTTTTCATTATGTTCAACTCAATTTGATCTGGTTCCCTTGCCAAAGCCTTTCGAAATGCATAGATAATCTGACTTTCTTGATTAGAGGTATTCTTTGAAGCAATACTGCGGGCAAATGATCGAGCACATTCGACAAAAAGGCTGTCATTGAGGAGTGTAAGTGCCTGTAAGGGTGTGTTAGAGCGTGTACGTCGAAGACAGCTTGTGTTAGAGTCCGGACTATCAAAGGCCATGAGCATTGGGAACGGGACCGTGCGCTGAAAATGGATGTAAAGTCCACGGCGATAGATGTCATTTCCTATACTTTCGTCCCAGGGGATACCAGAGCTATAGCCCAACTTCGCCACATCCTCTGGTAAGGGAGGCCGGATGCTCCTACCTCCTATACGGCTGTTTAGCAGGTTTCCAACCGACAAGAAAAGGTCACGTGTGATTTCTGCCTCCACTCGAAATCGATTTTGTCGAGCTATCCAAATATTATCTGGATCTAATGCTTGGAGGTCTGTTCGTGTGACGGATGTTTGTTGATAACTATTAGATAAAACAATTAACTCGATTAAATTCTTTTGCCGCCATCCCAGTCTATAAAATTCTTGTGAAAGCCAATCAAGAAGTTCTGGGTGAGATGGCAATTCACCACGTGTTCCAAAATCATCACTACTAGCAACTAAACCCCTACCAAAGAGCTTTTCCCAAACACGATTGACCATTACACGGCGAGTTAGAGGATTAGAAGGATCCACAATCCATCGAGCAAGATCTAGTCGGTCAGGATGATCTTTTCTTGATCTTAATGGAGGTAAAATAGATGGGGTTGCAGGCTTCACCTCTTGTCCCTTACGGAGGAAATCACCACGAACATGAAGGTAGGTTTTAGGTGGATTAGGGCTTTGAGAAATTGTTTGTGCTAAGGTATTTGGCTGTTGTGGTTTTGCTTTGTGATGACCTTCTATAGTTGCTAACAATTCCCGAATGCGAGGTTGTTGTTTCACGTAATAATCGAGCAGTAAATTTGTTTGGTCTAGAGATCGTTCTGAAGGAGTCACAGCTAAAATATGCTCAATATCCAGAGGAACAAGAGACTGCATTTTTTGCTTTGGAGCAGTTGTTGCCGACAGCCGGAACCGGCCCAGGGTAGTATAATCGCCAGCACGTTGTTCCAGTTTGAAAGTAAAATCCATTCCCTCATAAGAACCGGTAGTTTCCTTTAGAATAAAGACTACTTGCCGATTATGGTTAGGCCCTCTATGTCCTCCCAGAGACCAGCCGGTCGTTTCTTCGCCGTCGATTGTCCGGTAGACTTCATACTCATCTTCTTCCTGTAATGCCAATGCTGTCTGGATCTCCAATTTGAGGGGCTTATCGCCTTCTTTTAGGGATGGTGTCTCGATGGTCACTTCTGTCAGGATAAATTTCCCTTCGTTACCACGCCCGGGTCCTAATTCTGGGAGTGATGGATCGGTTAAAACCTCGAGTCGAAAGGCTGTGATTGGAGTCAAAAAACTCTTAACATTTACAGTATAGTTGGTGTGCTCTGTTATTGTTTTTTCACTTGCTAACAGGCTTCCATCGACTTGTTTCGATAACTCGACGGGTCCTTCATCACCTTCCTTAGAGGCAGTAAAGCTGATAGGGTCAAGAACTTTCCACTTATTAAGTAGTGGATAAGGGTTCTGGGTTTCCCATTTATCTAACTTTGTAGCGAGGGTTTCCTCCAAGGGTTTTTTTTCGGTGTCCATTTTCTGGAGAAGTTTGGCTTGGATTAGATCCCAGTCTTGCTTGGTTCTTTGATAGGCTGCCAATTCAGTACCCAAATTAGCGGGTACCCCTTTCTCAATTGCCTCGTTTTGAAAACTAAAAAGTTCAAAATATTCTTTTTGAGTAATAGGATCATATTTATGGTCGTGGCACTGTGCACATCCTAAGGTTAAACCAAGAAAAACAGAACCGGTGGTATTGGTTCGATCGACAACTTGTTCAATTCTAAATTGCTCCTTATCTACTCCTCCTTCGCGATTGGTGAGGGTGTTGCGATGGAATCCAGTAGCCACTTTCTGTTCAATTCCAGCATCAGGCAGCAAATCTCCAGCCAGTTGTTCAATGACAAATTGATTGTATGGCAAATCTTGATTAATAGCTTTTATAACCCATTCTCGATAGCGCCAGGCATGAGGTCGGATTCCGTCTTTTTCAAATCCGTCACTATCAGCATAGCGAGCAAGATCTAGCCAATGACGACCCCAACGCTCACCATAATGGGGAGACGATAATAATCTTCTGACCAGCCTCTCGTAGGCATCTGGAACAGAATCGTTCATAAAGGCTTGCAGTTCAAAAGGACTAGGAGGGAGACCTAACAAATCAAGATATAATCTTCGCATCAATGTTGCCCGGGAGGCTTTAGGTGAAGGCTTTAGGCCTTTATTCTCTAGGTTCTTGAGAACAAAGGCGTCAATGGGATTTTTAACCCAATTTGAATCAGTTATAGCCGGTATTGTAGGGTTGCTAATTTTTTGAAAAGCCCAGTGCCCACCATTGCTTTTAACCAATTCCTGGTTAGTGGTTACCTCATAGGGGGCTCCTTGATCAATCCAAGTCCGAATCTGATTGATTTCATCTGTCGTTAGAGGTTCACCCTGAAGGGGCATGAGAATTCCACTTGTTCCCGAAATAGCGTGAATTAAACGACTAGCTGAACTATCACCAGGGATGATCACTAGGCCTTTTTTATCTCCTTTCAAAACCAACTTTCCGTGGTCAAGTCTCAAGCCCCCAGCTGCTTGGCTGGGTCCGTGGCAGTGTAGACATCGTCGGCTAAATATGGGCTCAATATCGAGTCTGAAGTCTAATTGGTTAGGATTAGAGGTCGTATCTGTCTGACCAAATGGGTTCTGCTCAAGGCAAACCAATGTCAAAAGCAAGATCACAGATAAACTTAAAAAACGCTTTAAGTACATTTAGATTATGTTGTTAATTAAATTCTCTATTCAATAATATCAAATTATTTTTCCCATGTTTCAGTGTGGTAAAAGGTTGTTAATGAAAATAGGTTATTTTTTTCGGGTTGATTACTGGAAAGACATTCTTCTATTTGGATCGAGTAGTAGGGAGATTAATCTAGCATCGAAAGAATTAGAATTGTGAAACTTTTCTTAGTTATGTATTTACTCTTGATACGAATTGGAAATTATTAGAGGATTGATCAAATGCTACGAATGGCTTTGATTGAAGGAAACAATGGCTCCTCTCCCTATAGGAATGTAGAGGAGCGTATCCGTAACGGTCGTTTTACAGCTATTGCAGCTCATAATCTAAGAACTGCACGCGATACTGCAAATTTAATTGGTGCGGAGATCTATACGGATAGCTTTCATGAATTGCTAACTGAACATGGGACTGCTTTTGATGCAGTGGTTATAAACTCACCAAATCGATTTAAGAATCTTTACTGTCAGCGTTCAGCTGAATCTGGAAAGCATATTTTGACAAATGCCCCTCTAGCTCTTTCCAAAGAGTCTGCTTTAGAAATAATTAACGCATGTCAAGAAGCAGGTGTTTCTCTTCAAGTAACGCAAGATTTACGATTTCTCCCATCACTACAAACTGTGAAGAAAAGCCTTGTTTCTGGCCAAATCGGCGACCCCGGCTTGCTTCGAATTCATTCTTGGAAGAAAGCCATAAAGTACGATGGAAAAAAGACTTTGGAGAGCATCAGAAAGGTTGTCAAAGAGAGGTTACTTCTTTCAGGAGTTACACGAGAAATTGATGTGGCTTGCTGGCTTTTTAACAATCAGCCGAATGTGATTTATGCAGTCGAAGGTAAAACAGTTCCTCCTGAATGTAATGGATCCGCATATATCCAGCTACATCTTGGATTTAAAGGTGGTGGCATGGCATTAATCGATTACTCTCAGACATTGCCCCAGGGAGACGATTATTATTCCTTGTCAATGATCGGCTCAACCGGTGCAGTCTATGCAGATGATCATCGAAACATGCAACTCTTATATAAAGGTGGGAATCCTTCGGCACTGAAGGTTGGTGAAGGCGAAAATTATTGGATTTTGCAATTACAAGAATTCATCAACTCCATTGAAGAGAACCGGTCACTGTTATTGAAAGAGTCGGATGTGTTAAGAGTGATTGAAATAGCTGAAGCAGTGGCGGTTTCTCTGGAAACGGGTGAGGCGGTTCAGATGGACGCGGAAACCTTGGATGAGGATCAATAACGATGACTCAATTTCGTTGTGCTGTGCTTAGTGCAGTGAAACATGACTATGTGGCTAGAGGAGTCGCGACACATCCACGCTTTGAGTTGGTAGTGGTTGCGGATGATCCTGATCAGCCGGAATGGGTGCATGAGCGCAATGAGGAATTTGCAAGGGAGTTTCACATTCCTTACATTCAAGATGTTGAACTCGCCATTGAGAAGTACGACACGCAAGTGGCCGTGGTTAGTCCGGAAGCTGAGCGCCATTGTAATTTAAGTATAAGGGCGGCAAACAAAGGTCTTCACATTGTTCAGGACAAGCCTATGTCGAATCGGATGACTGAATGTGACAGGTTGGTTGAGGCAGTCGAAAAAAATCAAATTAAATTCTTGATGTGGAATCGAAACTTTCTTCCTGCCTTGTTACACGCACGTGAAAAAATTGCAGCTGGAGCCGTTGGGAAGCTCTGTGCCATTCATGTGGATTTTTATTTCTCTAAGGATGCTGGTCCTCCAAAAGGATCTAGAGATCCATCTGATCCACCCCTTAACTGGCTGGAACACCAGATAAAAGCACACGTGGATGGTTCGGATGGAGGATTAGGTCATGATCCAATGGGAGAACTTCAGGTAGAAGGTATCTACCCGCTTGCTTATATACGTATGTTGGCTGGAGTCGAAGTAACCCGAGTTTTTGGCTGTGCGACTACTCATTTTCACCAATTGTGTTTGGACAATGATGTTGAAGATCTGGCAACGGTGACTTTGGAGATGGAAAAGGGCGTGTTGGGAAGCCTTTGTATTGGTCGTATTGGTGCTGCCAGTCATCCGGATATTGGCGAAATCAAAATACACATTATCGGGACCTCGGGTGCTTTAGTTGTCAGTGAAGCCCGGCCTGAAATCGGGGTATACTATCGTGACCAGTCGGCCACAGAATTTCGTCATCGACGGCTCGCAATCGACAACGATTACTTGCTAATGGAAAACTTTGTAGACGCTATTGACAATAATGAAGATACTATTATCGACGCTCGGTCTGCGCGTAACATATGCGCAGTTGTCCACTCAGCGCTAGACTCGGCTCGAACAGGAAAAGTGGTAGAGGTATATTAGCCAGAGTAGATGAAGTTACTATAGTTAAAATTATTTTCTCGAGGAGTTATCAATGAAGGGACGCGAAATTCGAAAAATGTTACGTGAAGGCAAACTTGTGTATTCCACATGTGCAACTGTTCAGGCACCGCACTGGCCACAACTGGTAAAACAGGCTGGAGTAGACTTTGTTTTTCTTGATACTGAGCACACTCCGATCTCCCGTGAGACACTATCTTGGATGTGCAAAGTATACTCCTCATTAGGTATTCCTCCGGTAGTGAGGCTTCCGTACCCGAATGCTTTCGAGGCCAGTAAGGTCCTCGACGGTGGTGCCCAAGGAATCATTGGTCCGTATGTTGAGACGGCTGATCAAGTACGAGAACTAGCCGGAGCAGTTCGGTGGCAACCACTTAAAGGTTCTCGGTTACAGGAAGCCCTTCAGAATCCTGATTGCTTGGAACCCGAATTGCAGTCTTACCTAGAGGATCGCAATTGTGACAGGTTACTAATTGTGATGATTGAAAGTGTAGCTGGGATTGAAAATTTAGATGAAATTCTCTCGGTTCCAGGATTGGATTGTGTATTCATTGGTCCCCACGATTTGTCTTGCAGTCTGGGTATTCCAGAGAAATATAGTCACCCAAAGTTTGATGTTGCGGTACGGACGATTTTTTCAAAGGCACGAGAGCACAATGTGGGGGCGGGGATTCACTTTTGGGAAGATCTTGATATGGAGATTGAATGGTCTCGAGCTGGTGGTAACCTGGTCATGCATAGTTCGGATGTGTCGCTCTTTGGTTCAGGTTTAAAACGTGAGCTGGAGGGACTCCGCGATGCTTTAGAGGATCCAAGGCAGCAGGATACTAGAAAAAGTGAATCCCAAGAGGATAAACAGCTAGTGATTTAAAATACATTTCTACACTTAAGAGAGGTAATGATCGATGAGGCTTACAATCTCTCATTAGATAGATAGAAAAACCTATCTTATAGAAGTTCGTGGATAGGCTGACCTGTAGAATCTTCGAAACCGTTGGCGATTTTCACTGGACGTCCAGTGGAAGTCATGTATTCTTTGGTCCAATCAATCCCCATAGCTTTGTAGACGGTAGCAAACAAATCTCCCATGGTGACACTCCGCTCAGCCACGTGACCACCCACTTCGTCACTTGCCCCAATCACTTGTCCTCCCTTTATACCGCCACCGGCTACAACTACAGACCAGACGTGAGGCCAGTGATCTCTTCCTCCGCCTGCATTCAAATGAGGCGTACGGCCAAATTCTCCTGTGACAATGACCATGGTTGAGTCTAACATCCCCCTTTGATCTAGATCATCTACAAGTGTGGAGAGAGCCTGGTCGAGGACAGGCACCAATTTGTCTCGGTGTTGCAAATCGTTTCTTCCGTGTGTATCCCACTCGTTAAATTTATTTCCGGCTGCCGTAACAAAACGGGCTCCTTTTTCCACTAGACGTCTTGCTAAAAGTACACTTTGTCCAAATCCATTTCGTCCATAGGCATCTTTGGTTTTTTCGGATTCTCCAGACATATCAAATGCCTCTCTTACTTCAGGTGCAAGAATCATATCTAATGCTTGTTCTCTAAAGATGTCCATATTGGAAAAATCTGAGCTCTCAACCTTTTGTCGATAGGCTTGATCGACTATTTTCAGTAGGGAGAGTCTGGAATCTATTCGTTCTATAGGTATTCCTTTAGGGAGACTTAGGTCTCCTAGAGTAAAGTTCGGATCACAGCCCATTTCTACTGAGCTAGCACTGCAACCGGTAGGATCCTCAAGAATCAGAGGATCATATTTCCCACTAAGAAATCCTGACTTGAATAACTTTTCATATGCTCTATCAACATCCATCTGAGGAACTAAAAGGTGGGGAGGGAGAGAATTACGTGGACCTAATTCCTTTGTAATGATGGAACCAAAAGAGGGGAAATTCATAGAGGGACTGATCCGGTGACCAGTTAACGTTTGGTGTGCTGCCTCAAAGTGGTTAGGTTCATTGCCCCAAACTGAGCGAATAATCGCAATTTTGTCCATCCTTTTAGCAACTTTGGGACAAAGGCTTGATAGTTGAATTCCTGGCACGTTGGTTGAAATTGGAGCAAAGGAGCTCGAGGGTTTCGGATCAAAGGTGTCAACATGGCTTGGACCTCCCTCAAGCCAAAGCAAGATACACGATTTTGCTGTTGCTTTTTTCTCAATATCTAACCCAACTCCTGCCATTAAATTGTTGAAATGTAGATACTGTGAGAGGTTAGCTCCTAGAATTCCAAGGGAGCCAACGCGTAAAAACTGACGTCTACTAGCAAGACTACAGTCTAAACAACCTGCCTTTTTATTCATAACTAGCACCTAAACGGGATTAATGATTATGAGCAAATTCTCGAGTATTGATTAAGGCCCACACAAAATCTTGTAGGAGCTCTTCTTTATTAGGACTTTCTTCTACCATTGTTGCTAATGTATGACGCTCATCATCAGAAGGGAATCTAGACAATGCCGTAAGAAAAAACTCCTCAATGATTTCATTGTTATTAAGACCGGAAGTAAGCATTTTGTCAAGATTTCCACCTTTTTTAGAAATCTTCTGAATAAAGGTTTCACCTGCATAGGAGTGGAGAGCTTGGGGTAGGCTAGGTGAAGACGGATTTTTTCTCCCCTCTCGGTTATATCGGCCATGTAATTCCATGAACCTGCTATGCTGCATGTCCCAATCCTTTAAGTCTACTGCGCGGGTACCAATGGCCACATGTCCCTTAGTGGCGTCCATAAAGATTTCATCACTCACTCCGGTAACATCAGAAAGAGCGTCTAGAAACACTTCTGGATCTAGCGTTTTTACTTGGAAGTGGGAATAGTTTAGTTTGTCATGCCGATTAGTATCGTTGGGAATTGAAGATAACTGATAGGTTCGGGAACTAACAATAAGCTTGATAAGATGTTTCAGATCATATCCATTTGACTTAAATTCGCTTGCCAGGGCTGTGAGTAGTTCAGGATGAGAGGGTGGATTAGTAGAACGAAAATCATCTACTGGATCAACAATCCCCCGTCCGAAAAAGTCATTCCAGATACGATTTACAGTTGCTTCCGCAAAATATGGATGTGAGGTTATCCATTTAGCAATCGCCTGTCTTGGATCAGTAAATTGTTCTTGAGGTAAAGAAACCCCGTCAGGAAAAGTTGGATTGACATATTCTTTGGTTCGCGGATGTTTTACTAGACCTATGTCCTCAGGTTGTCCAATAGTAAAACCACGGCCCTCAGGGTTGTCAAAAATAACCATATCAGACTCATCAGACCAACCCAATTGATTCAATTTCCCAAAGAAGGCAGCTAATCCCCAAAATTGGTCTTGGCTCCAAACATCAAAGGGATGGTTGTGACACTGGGCACAGTCCAATCTTCTGCCAAAAAAAACTCTCACCTGCTCAGTCATTGTATTCTTAGGTCCTTCAGGGTCATTTTCTGTGGAAACTCGTTGGAAGTGCCTTGATGGACCGTCATGTCCCTGGGACGAAATTCGTTCCATTACTACCTGATCATAAGGTTTATTTTGACGTACGTTGTCTCTAATCCATTGCCAATATGCCGTACTAAACTCCATTGTTGCCCCGTTTTGACTACGGGCTACTCTAAATAGTTGAGAAAACTTGAAAGTCAAGAATTCTTCATATTCAGGAGAATTCAAAAGAGTATCAATTATTTTTTCTCGCTTTTGAGGATCTTGAGAATTTAGAAATTCAACAACTCTGTTGGATGGTGGAAGGCGGCCTGCTAGGTCAAAACAAATGCGTCTAAGAAATTCACTATCGCTGGAGAGCTCTGAGGGAATGATATTGAAACGGCGTAGTTTCGAAAAAACATAGTCATCAATAAAGTTAAACTTTGGAATATCCGGATAATTGGGAATTATCTCAGTGATCACTCCCACACTAGTACTCACAGCCTGCCCTGCTGCTCGGATCATTATCGAGCTTTCTCCTTTTTTAACTGCGTTCACTTGTCCGGAACTAGTAACGGTAATGACATCTGGATTATTGGAAACATAGAGTACCTGATCGCTGATATCCTCTTCCCAACCGTTGGAGAGGGTTGCCATCACGATGAGTTGCTGTTTTCCCTTTGGTTCAAGAACAAATTTCTTTGGGAAAACATTCACCTGTTCTATACGAATAGCCTCTTGTGTTTTGGAATCTCCGTAAGGAGCACCATTTTGAATCCAATTTAAAATAGTTTTGTACTCAGAAGAATCCTTGCTGAATTTAAGCCCTCCTCCATGAACCACCTCCATGGTTGGCTTTAACAAAAGAAGGCTATTCTCAGGGTTTTTTAAATCAATTCGGGGATTCCTAGATTCATCTGATTCTGCGGTGAGCACCTTAAAGGTTCCACCTTCTATAACCCACTGGTAATCATCTTCCGGATATAGGGAATTTAGCGATAATTTGAAACCGCCCTGACCTTTGACACCCCCATGACAGCCACTGCTGTTACATCCATGTTTGGTGAAAATAGGGCCTAGGTCTTTTGTGAATGTAGAGATTCTAGCTTGTTTTGATTTAGGTTTTAGAATCTGGATTGGTACCTCGGCCACATGTCGATCTATTGTTACCTGCAGCAAAGTTTTTCCTTGGGACAATCCGCGGATTCGGTTACCTTCAATTATCGAGGCCACTTTGCTATTTGTCAGTTGAAAATGGCAATGTTGAGTTACATCACGATCCAGTCCGTCAGAAAATTTTCCAACTACTACAAATCTTTGGAGAGCCTCTGGCTCTTGAAATGACACTTTTTTGGGAAAAGTCTCTATCGAAAGAAGCGTTGGAGAGTGGCTTTTAGCAGTTCCAAGAGAATTGCCCCATGATATGGGATTAAAGCCTGAACAGAATATGATTGAACAGAGAATCATGACCGAAAATTTAATCATCCAGCCTGAAGAATATCCCCTCAATACTCTTTTTTCCCCCATTTAGAATTTTCTCCGTTCTTTAATTCTATTCAGCATTTCATTATGCCTTAGTCTAATCCTGCTTTTTGATAACTCTGTTTATCCTCATGTTCCCCAAGAACCAAAAGAGGAATTTCACCAATTAAGAATGGACTACCTATCTTACCATCGGACATGGGCCTAGCGATGAGTTTGATGAATTGTGGATTAATAGTGGGAGATATATTCAAGTTTGTTGAAAAAACAATCGTAGTTTTTTGCACTAAAGGTGTGTAAATTCTCTGATCTTTAAGATCAGGAATCTCAGGTGGCTTAGTGTTGCGTGGTTTACCTACAACTGCTGAGGAAGTCGTCACTCCAAGGGGAAGATTATCAACGCTGAGCAGTACCTGTCCATCAAATCCCTCTTCCAGTTCAAATGCAACGCTTAATGTATCTGCCTGGCCAGGTCTGAGCTTGATATGATCTTTATTTGGTCGGATAGCACCAACATGTGGAACCTGAGATCGTACCAACAATCTATACTTGAAGTATCTATCGCCATGCCGACTTGTCACGTTACGAACTCGTATAAAATACTTACCTGCTTGGTCAAAATCATAGAGGGTTTTAGCCTCTAAATATTTTTTTTGAAAATTTCCACTTCTACCCCAGATCTTATTGAGATTTTGTACGATTTCTTTACCGTTTTCGTTGAGAACTGTAATCCATGGGATAAACTCAGGGGTTTTCTTCAGAGGAGTTTCTATCTCAAATGCCAGTGAGTCTTCAGAGGACAACTCGAATGTGAACATGTCCACATCTCCCGGTTTATCTATAACTCCCTCCATAATTACTGGGACAGTCGATACGTCTAGAGCTTGATCGAGAGTGTTATTTGGCTCACTTTCAACGAAAGAATCAAACCTTTTAACGGGGGAATTTGTAATTTGATCGGATGTCTGGCTCTCATGCTTTAAGGGGCTTCTGGACCAGAGTGTCTCAATCCAATCCCGTTTCAATTTTCTTGTAAAGTCACGTTCAGACAACACTTGGATGAGTTTCTGTGCCGATTCTCCTGCCCATGTCCATTTCAAGGGGAAACTATGGGCGGGCTCATCATTTTCAAAAGCACATTCAGTATTATCAGGGTTCGTCCCATGAAAAGTTCTTAATTGGTAAGAAGTGTGGTAGTCCGCGCCGGTTTTTCCTGATATTTCTTTAACTTCCAGAAAATATTTTCCTGTCTTTGGGAATTTAAAAGCAGTTGTAGGCCGATGTTGCATGGGATCGTTAGTTATTAAGGGGATCTTTCGATTCGGCTCAAACCAGCTAGAACGCATCTCATAAAGGCTAATGGTTGGGCGAAAGTTCCACATGGCTAAAACCGTAGAACTGGTCATAAAATCAATCTGAAAACAGAGAAATTCGTCTTTTGATGCTTGAAACGAATAGTAGTCTATTTCTCCAAGTGTCGGAAGTTGACCTTGGATTACCGAAGGGAACGAGTTGATTGGCTGAGCAGTAAGCAATTGATTGTGAGCAGTATCTACTTCACGAATATTTGTGTCAGATGTAACTCTAAATTTGAGAGGATTTGAAATGCCCTCTGAAGTTACGATTCTAAAATAATGTATCCCTAACGAAGCATCACTTTCGATTTGGATTTCTAATAGGGCTCGATCACTGAATCTGTCGCCGTCTTTTCTTGCCCATCCTTGCCGTTTATCTTCTTCAACCTCAAACTTTATCTCAATGACTTCAGCTTTAAGCTCGTCGCAATAAAACAGGATTTCTTGGGGCTCCTCCATGAATTTGCCTAGGATTTCGACTTCTACCTTTTCTCCTAATTTTCCACCAATGGGGAAATTAGAAACAAGTTGGGGGTCAGAGGCTTTGAGTTGAGGAAAAAATAAAAGAAGGAAAACAAAGATAAGTGCTGGCTTCATAATTGATTTTGTCGGGGCATAGATCTTGAATAATCTTCGGAAAAGATATCTATAAGTCTACAAATATATGGTCTTTTTTGTCAATATATCTTGGCTCTAATAAGCCATTAAACTCTATAGAATATATATTTTAGATGGTTTTACTGACGTGAATTGGTCAAAGGCTAATTCGTTCTAGAGTTTTTTTAATTTTAAAACTTTGGAGTTGTCAAAAAACGCTATACATTATTCCATTTTTAACAATTGGATGTCAGCATCCCCTTTTCAGCTAGCGGCACGCATAGAATAGGGATTTCCTCATTTTATGCCCTGGAACAGAGTTCCGCTCAATTATGGGTCTGAATCCTCTCTCTCTGATTCTGACTCAGAAGAAGAATTTGAAGAATTCGGAGGTTCTGGAGTGCTATTGGGAGAAGTGGATTGGAACTGACCTATGTTGGAAGTTTGTCGTGCTGTATCCAGAATCACACTACCCTTAGGTCCCAGGATGGCTACCCCCAACACTCCTCCAATCATGGAGAAAAGCGAAAAGATGATCGCTCCAGATACCAGTGTAAACAAAAGTCCTACCACGGTAATACCTCCAACCATCAATTTCGTTAGAAAATCAACAACATGAGTCGGTATTTCTGGTGCTGATCTCAGACTTTCCAGGGCTTCTTGGTTCCTAAACTCTCCAAAGAAAAAATCAACAGGAATGGAGATAATCGTGTCCACAACGGCACCCAAAAGACCGGCCAACAGACCTAAAAGCGCTCCATCACCATACGTGACCCGCAGTTGCTCAGGAGGATAGTCTTTCATGTAAAGATACGATGTAAGAAAGCCCCCTCCGATCACTAGTACACAACAGGCACAGTTTAGATAGCTGATAGGGGGAACTGCTGACAGTATTCCCAAAAAGAGGCCTCCTGAAAGAATAGGAAACACCTTGTCTGGCTTAGCGGGATACATGAGAGTCTCCTCGCGATTTGAGTCCCAAAACCTGGTCTAATGCGATCCATATAAATAGTGCAACGGGAAATCCAGTTAGCACTCCAATAGCCATGCGTTCCAAAGGCGTGCTAGATAAAAATGTGTGCAAGATCAATAAGGCTACGGGAATTAAAATAAGACGTGGTTTACTAAGCAGAATTAGACCTGATCTTCTAAGGAATGGCCAGAATAAAACTCCTAGCCAAAATCCAAAATAAATTCCAAAACATCGGTGGCAGACTGCGATCTGAATTTCAAAGAATTGAAAGCTGCGGTCTGGAAGTTGATGGCAAACCTTAGCAAACAAAAAGTAAATTGCTGCGGCAAGAGCTGGATACTGCTTGAAGATAAGGGCTGGAGTAGCTATAAGGACCAACCATCCTGACACTAGAATTAATAGCAAGGAGTGGGCACGCCCAAGCATTGTCGGAATGGTAATAAATATAGAGTGATATGGCAAGTTACCAGCCACAGATTCGGCCTTGATTTTGCTCGTTTAGCCAAGCTTGTAAAGGTGCGAAGTAATCTAGGATTGCCGACGCGTCCATTTTACGTTGTCCTGTGATTGCCTCGAGTGCGTCTGGCCAGGGTTGACTGGCCCCCAAAGCTAACATAGATTTGAGTTTGTTGCCTGCCTTAGCACTCTGATAAATGGAGCAGCCGTGAAGAGGGCCTTTCCATCCGGCTTCTTGGCAAAGAGCTCGGTGAAACTGAAACTGAAGAATGTGAGCCAGAAAATACCGAGCATAAGGGGTGTTAGCTGGAATATGAAACTTGGCCCCTGGATCAAAATTATTCTCGTTACGGGTGATTGGCGGTCGGATTCCCTGGTATTTTTGAATCAACTCCCACCAGGCTTTGTTATAACGTTGGGGCGGAATGTCGCCGGAAAAAACTCCCCAACGCCAATGATCCAGCATCAGTCCAAACGGCAGAAAGGCTACTTTGTCCAGAGCCAAACGAAGTAGTAAGCTAATTTCACTAGGGTTTTCAGTGACATTTTCAACAAGCCCGACCTTTCGAAGATAATCAGGTGTTATGGATAGTGCAATAGTGTCTCCGATTCCTTCATGGAATCCGTCGTGGGCGCCTCCTTGGTATAGGAAGGGCTGACTTTTGTAGGCCCGCTGGTAGATATTGTGTCCGAGCTCGTGGTGAATTATTGAGAAATCTTCGCCTGTGATATTAATGCACATTTTAATTCGAATATCTTCTTTCCCATCTATATTCCAGGCGCTGGCATGACACAATACCTCTCGGTCAGCTGGTTTTACAAAGAGAGATCTTTCCCAGAAAGTATCAGGTAGGGGCTCAAACCCAAGTGATGTAAAAAAGCGTTCTCCATAGCGAACCATCTCCAACTCATCAACTTTGTTCTCTCTCAAGATTGATGTCAGGTCTAATCCGTTTGAGGGTTCTTTGGTTTGTAGCAATTCATAGATGTTTCCCCACTGCTGGCTCCACATGTTTCCAGTTAGATGGGCTGGAATTGATTGGTCTAGCGGGACTAATTCTTCACCATAGTGCTGAGACAATTCTGCTCGAACATAACAGTGAAGAGACTCATATAGAGGGCGAACCTGTTCCCATAATCGGTCCATTTCGGCAGCGAATTCCTTCTCGGGCATGTCATATCCCGAACGCCAAAGTACGCCCAAGTCATCAAAACCCAATTCTCTAGCACCTTCATTGGCAAGTTCAACGAAACGTTGATACTTGGTTCTAATGGGTGGAGAAATAGTTCGCCATCCTTTCCAGGCATGTAGTTGAGCTGCTGGGTCTCGACTCGTTTCTAAGATTGTGCTCAACTGGTTTAGTGTCAGACAGTCCTGTCCTTCTGGACAATATTTTCCAGTTGCATATATTGACTCCATTTGGGTAGAAATAGCTGCTAGCTCTTCTCGTTTTTCGTCATCTTTTGGCGCAACTAAAGGTAGAGTTAGCTTTAGTAGTTGGAGTTTTCGAGTTATATTTGAATCCAGAGTTTTTTCTCCATGCAAGGAAGCTTCACGACCAAATTTTCCTGTCCAGGACAACAAGTTACTTAAAGATTCAGCCGCTAGTTTCTCCGTATCGTCTGTGACAAAGTTTGCTTGTATCCAGCTAGCTCTTGAAGACTTCTCCATTAGTTTGGACAGGCGTTTCTCTGCCTGCCTGACAAATTCGGTTGAATCTGGGAAGTTTGAAGAGTACTGGCAGGAAACAGAAGTAAGTATGGCCAACACAATAGCGAGGCCAAATAAAGGTTGTCTATGGAAATTATATGTATGAATAGTCATAAGCCTTCTCGCCATCTAATTAGTTCTAGAATCTTATCAGGGTTTGTAGTTACTTCTCGACTAGGGACTCATTCTTAGAAGATTCTTACATGATATAGAAAAGAGTCATTCAACTAGCTTTAAATTGCATATACTGAATCTGAGTCACATAAATTAATATAAGAGAATGCGAGTGATGTATTAGATTTTTTCACTCGAAAAAACATGGCTTCCAAATTTTTTATTTTTAAAACCCTATGACCTTTGCAAACAGTCTCACAGTGTTGCGCATGTTATCGGTTCCTGTATTGGTGTTCCTAATTCTGAGAGGGGCCTCAATAGCTTCTTTATTAATTTTCGTTGGTGCAGGATTGAGCGATCTTTTAGATGGATGGATCGCAAGAAAATGGAAACAACAGAGTAAATTGGGAATTGCACTGGATCCCTTGGCTGATAAGTTTTTGCTTGTTAGTGTACTGCTGGTGTTAAGTTGGCCGGGTGAAACAACTCAACACTATATACCCCTATGGTTAACTATAAGCGTTATCGGCCGTGACTTACTTTTAGTATTGGGTTCGGTTTTGATGTACTGGTGGCGTGGAGTTCAGGTTTTCCCACCTTCGTTCTGGGGGAAGTCAGCAACTGTGTTTCAGTTGTTGAGTGTTTTTCTTGTTCTGGTTGCTAATGCAGAAATCACAACTGTGGTTATTATGAGACCGATCTTTTTTACAACGCTCGCTTTGACTCTCATATCCGGTTTACACTATTTGATAAGGGCAAATTCTCTTACTGATTGTTCCGGGAAAAATTTTTGAGGTAGCTAGAAATTTTCGTGTGATGTTTTAGAGGTGCAAGGACAATCGTGGTTCAACGCCAAAAAGATAGAAAAATTACCGTTTCGAGTCTCAAGTTCATGCGGCTGAAAATTGGAGTCGTGATGGCACTTTTTAACAGTGACATCACAGACAAACTTCTGCAAGGGACACTAAAAGAACTGGCTGCACTAGGAGTTCTGGAAGAAAATATTATTATTCTCCAAGTTCCTGGTAGCTTTGAGATTCCTTTGGCCGTTAAGGCCTTGATACTTGACCACCAACCTGATGCCGTGGTTTGCCTTGGGGCTTTGATTAAGGGAGAAACAGATCACTACCAGTATCTTGCTTCAGAAGTGAGTCGGGGTATCGGTCAGGTAGGGCTTGAATTCCAAATTCCTGTGGCCTTTGGTGTTCTTACGACTCACAATCTGGAACAGGCTCTGGAGCGAGCAGGAGGGGTCTATGGAAACAAGGGAGCTGAAGCAGCAAGAGCAGCTGTACAGATGGTCAAAGCACTAAGGAAATTGAGTCTAGAAGAAGCAGATGAAAAATCGTGAACTAGTTTCGGAACATTGATCTGATGGGAAGTCGCCGAAAAAGTAGAGAGTATGCATTGCAGTTGCTTTTTCAAGATGAATTTGTCCAGAAACCTGACAGGAAAATCCTTTTCTTGGAATCAAAAAAAATCGATTCCAAAACTCGCAATTATGCTGAATTTCTTCATAAGCACTTTGTAGAGCATCGATCTGTCATCGATTCTCTAATTAGAAAACATACTCAACACTGGAGTCTAGATCGTATAGCGACGGTAGATCGCAATATCTTAAGAATGGCAATTGCCGAATTTCTTTATGCAGAAACCCCTGGTGTGGTGGTTATTGACGAAGCAATTGAAGTGGCTCGAAAGTATAGTGGGGAGGAATCAACCCAATTCGTAAACGGCATTCTGAACTCAATCCAACTGGATTTGAAAAAAAGTAGGTAATCGACCAGATGATTAAAAGCGAAAAAAATTCCCTAAAAGAAAGACGCGATAAGCTAGATAAGATCAAAGAATTGGGTTTTGACCCATATCCACATAGGTATGAAGTTAGCCATGAGGTCTCAGAACTCATTTGTGAGTTTTCATCTGCTAGTGTGGAAGAGCTCAAACTGAAGGATGTCCATGTAAAGACAGCAGGGAGAGTTGTCTCTATGCGCGGACATGGGAAAGTAGGCTTTTCAGATCTCTCCGGACAAGGGGTTAAAATTCAACTTTATGTTCGCGAGGATAAAGTAGGAGATGAAAACTATCGACTCTACAAATTATTTGATATTGGGGACATAATCGGGGTTTCAGGTAAGGTTTTCCGGACTCGGATGGGAGAACTTAGTCTGGCGGTTGATAGGGTTCATCTTCTAGCTAAGTCCTTGTGTCCACTCCCTGATAAATGGCACGGTCTTAGGGATGTTGAACGGCGGTTTAGACAGCGTTATCTAGATCTCATCGCTAACTCTGATGTTCGCCACATCTTTTTTAGACGCGGCCGCATCATTCGTGAGATCCGAGAGTTTTTTGATGAACACGGGTTTCTTGAGGTGGAAACACCTATGATGCAGCCTATAGCAGGAGGGGCAGCAGCTCGACCTTTCAAAACCTTTCACGAGGCGCTAGGGATTCCTCTCTATTTAAGAATTGCCCCTGAATTATATTTGAAAAGGCTTACTATAGGTGGAATCGATAGAGTTTATGAAGTCAATCGAAACTTTCGGAATGAGGGTATTTCAATCCAACACAATCCCGAGTTCACGATGCTGGAATTCTATATGACCTATGTCGATTACAACGACCTAATGAATTTTACGGAGGAGATGTTAACTCGAGTTGTGGAGCGCGTTACAGAGTCTAGCAAGGTTGTGTTTGGTGATGATGTTTTGGATTTTGGAGACTTCAAACGATTGAGTATGGTAGAGGCCATTCTCAAATATTGGCCTAATTCTATCAATGATCCGGGTAAGAACCATCTTGATGACCGAAATTTCCTCATTCAATCATTGAAAAAATTAGGAGAGAATGTCGAAGAATCAGCATCCTGGGGAGTCTTGTTGGTCCAACTTTTTGAAGCTATCGTAGAACCAAGACTTATTCAACCGACTTTCATATACGATTATCCAAAGGATACTTCTCCTCTTGCCAAAACAAAAAAATCAGATACCCGTTTTGTTGAACGGTTCGAACTTTATGCTGGAGCCTTTGAAATTGCCAATGCCTACAGTGAGCTAAATGATCCGCTTGAACAGGAAAAGCGTTTTGAACAACAAATTCAGCAAAAGGAGAAAGGAAATCAAGAAGCGCATTGCTTGGACAAGGAGTACTTACGTGCAATGTCTTATGGTTTACCTCCCACTGGTGGATTTGGATTGGGTATTGACCGTCTGACAATGCTTTTGACAAATCGCAGATCAATTCGTGAAGTTATTTTCTTTCCACAACTTAGGCCGGAGGATGGGCGGAACCCGGAAAAAGAACAGGCTTGATTCTTTTGTAGCTGAACTATTCTGTTTACAATGCCTTTTGAACTTTTTGTAGCAATCCGTTACCTATTAGCTAGGCGCAAACAAGTACTGATTTCAATCGTTTCATTAATCTCGGTTGTGGGAGTTGCCTCTGGGGTTATGGCTTTGATTGTTGCACTGGCACTCAATAGTGGTTTTCAAAGAGAGTTCCAAGAACGGATTCTTTCTGCAACCACACATGTCACATTACTTCAGGAGCAGAACCGATCTATTTCCAATTACCAATCTATAATGGACCGGTTGAGGCGTGTAAAAAAGGTTGTTTCAGTAGCACCAGCTGTTTACAGTCAAGCTCTTCTTCAGGGTGATCTAGGGCGCTCACAAGGGATCTATATTCGAGGAATTGACCCTCACCAACCTCAATTTATGGGAGGGCTTTTAGACCAGATAGTAGAAGGAGATATTACCTCTTTTGGACAGAAGAGTTCTATTCCCGAAATGATTGTGGGCGAGGACCTGGCCCAAGCCTTGGGAGTACTGGTTGGAGATCAGGTTCGAGCCCTAGGGCTCAGAGGTGAACTAGCTCCCTTTGGGATAGGTCGATCCATGCGAAACAAGCGATTTCGCATAACTGGAATTTTCAGGTCGGGTCTCTGGGAATTTGATGCTAACTGGGCCTTGATCCCATTACGACAGGCCCAGTTGTTTGAGGGTCTATCTCCAAAGGAAGTTTCTGCCTTAGAATTTCGAATACGTGATATTTATGAGGCCGATTCGATTTCTCAGGAGTTGAGTTCTTTGGCCGGACCCACTTTTTTGACCCGTACATGGATGGAGTTAAATCGCCCGCTATTTTCCGCTTTGAAGCTCGAAAAACTGGCGTTATTTATTGCCATAGGTTTAATTGTTTTAGTTGCCTCGCTAAATATCATCATAACGCTGACCATGATGGTGATGGAGAAGACAAAAGACATTGCTGTAATCTCAGCAATTGGAGGGCTCCCTTCCACAATTCTTCGTATTTTTTTGCTCCAGGGGGTGATGATTGGAATAGTAGGGACTTTTATCGGGTCAACATTAGGTTCCTTTTTAGTATGGTATCTTGAGAGCACACAGCTAATTGCCCTGGACAAAACCGTCTATTCTATTTCTTCTGTTCCTTTTGAATTATGTTGGGGTGATGTGATTGGAGTGTCGTTCATGGCAATTGTAGTCAGTTCTTTGGCTACTATCTTGCCTGCTCGTACCGCATCCAGGCTCAAACCTGTTGAAGGACTCCGCTATGACTAGTCAAGAGAATCAAAGAAGCAGGATTCTTCAAGTAGAGGAACTTGTAAAGTGTTATCTTTCCGGATCTGCGATCCTAACCATAATAGACAAACTAGATCTAATAGTGAGAAGCGGAGAGAAAATTGCCATTACTGGACCCAGTGGCTGTGGTAAAACCACTCTTCTTAATCTGATTGGAGGCATGGATGAAGCCGACTCAGGTCGAATTCTGTTCCAAGGAGAGAATCTATCCTGTAAACAACCAAAAGAACTAGCACGGTTCAGAAACGAGGAGATTGGTTTTGTTTTTCAATTTCACCATTTGTTGCCCGAATTTAGCTCTGTGGAAAATGTGATGATGCCACTTTTGTTGAGACGACAGTCATCAGCTAAAGCTCAAATGGTCGCTTCTGCTCTTCTAAAACAATTGGGCCTCGGAGATCGCCTCTATCATAGGCCAGGCGAATTATCTGGAGGTGAACAGCAAAGGGTGGCCCTGGCTCGTTCCTTGGTAGGGGAACCCCGTCTGCTTTTAGCCGATGAACCTACTGGAAATCTAGACACGAAAACCTCCCATGATATTCACCTTCTATTGGTTAAAGTGCATGAGACCTTTAATTTAACATCTATCATTGTTACCCATGATTCTCATCTGTCTAGTCTTTGCGATCAGGTATGGAATCTTGATTCAGGTAGACTAGACCGTGTCGTATAAATAGTGGGATATGAAGAGTTTATAGTCGTATTCCTTCTACTGACATGATTCCTTATTGTTCTTTTTAAAATCTACAATCTTTGTGCTCTTAGAGAGTCTAAAATAATTCAAAGAAAATATGTTTGTAATTGACGTAATGTGGTTTGTTAGAAGCTGAAAACTAAAACTCCACAAATCCTTCACTCAATCGGTATATAATTTATATTTAACGGTTCGTTCTAAGTTTCTGAGGAAAAACAAGAGATACTAGATGTTTGAAAAGTATAGCGAGAAGGCGAGGAGAGTTATTTTCTTTGCCCGGTACGAAGCGAGTCAGTTAGGTTCTAACTGCATTGAGACTGAACACATTTTGCTGGGTTTGCTTCGTGAAGACAAAGCTTTGATGAGTCGTTTCTTTCCCAGGATAGATGCTGTTGTTGATTCTATACGTAGGGACATAGAAGATGCATCAGGTATTAGGGAGAAAGTATCAACCTCTGTCGAGCTTCCCTTAAGCGAGAAATCTAAACGTGTTTTGAGTCTTGCTAATGAGGAGTCTGAACGATTGCTTTCAAGCTATATTGGTACAGAACACTTGCTGCTCGGACTACTCCAGGATGAAAGTTCAGTTGCTACATCGCTTCTTTACGAAAAAGGGCTCCGAGTTTCTAAGGTAAGGAATGAGCTTACGGGAAAAACTAGACAACAGCTGGGGTCCAGCAAAGAAGAAAAAGAACGCATTCTCACAGAGTTCAGTCGCGATCTAACGGATGCAGCTATTGCCGGAACGCTAGATCCTTTAATTGGGAGGGAATTTGAGCTTGAAAGAGTGATTGGGATTCTATGCAGAAGGACTAAAAACAATCCGGTTCTCATTGGAGAACCTGGTGTCGGGAAGACTGCAATAGTCGAAGGGTTAGCACAAAAAATTGTGAACGGTGATGTTCCATCCATGCTTAATGACAAGAAAATCCTGGTACTGGACATCTCTCTGGTCGTAGCCGGGACAAAGTATAGAGGGCAATTTGAAGAGCGCTTCAAG
>CAZMUJ010000042.1:0-53491 GCA_964569605.1 uncultured Acidobacteriota bacterium | reverse complement strand
AATTGAACGTTTGACTTCAGCTCCTGGTTATGATGGCGGACCATTTTTTAGCCCTAGTTGTAACAAGATCTGTTTTAGGCGTTTCTCAGAAGATGGAAAGAAAGCGGAGATTTTCACGATTTTTCGAGATGGATCTGATGAGCGTCAACTGACTAGTTTAGATGCGATGTCTTGGTCTCCTTTTTTTCATCCTTCGGGTCGTTACCTCATTTTCACAACAAATCTTCATGGGTTTTCAAATTTTGAACTATATTTAATTGATACTGAAGGTCAAAAAACTCCTGTGAGAGTAACCTGGAATAAAGGTTTTGATGGTCTTCCTGTTTTTTCCCCTGACGGTCATCGTTTGGCTTGGACTCGGACTTCTGCATCTGGAAGTTCACAGATTTTCTTTGGAGATTGGGACCACAAACGGGCTTTAATGTTCCTTCACGGGAGTAACACCTCGTCTGAAAAAATAAAACAGACAGTGCTTAGCTCTGAGATTGATAAGACCAGCGGCCCTATCCTTTCATCAGATTTAAAGCGTCACGTTGAGTTTCTCGCGTCCGATGAGCTGGAAGGAAGAATGACTGGTTCAATGGGGGAAGAGAAGGCTGGAGAATATCTCGCCAACTTTTTCTCCAAATTGGGGCTAAAGCCTGCCGGGGAAGACGGTTCCTATTTCCAAAACTTTGAGTTTGTTTCTGGAGTTCGTTTGGGTATTTACAATGAACTTAGGTTGGCGAATGGAACAACATTTGAACTGAATAGTGACTGGAGACCTCTCGCTTTTTCAAAGACCGGTTCGGTTGCTCCCTCTGCTGTAGTTTTTGCTGGTTATGGGATTGTTGCACCATCAGAAAATTCTCAGGAGGAGTATGATTCCTATGTTCATCTCGATGTGCAGGACAAATGGGTTCTTGTTTTTCGCTATCTTCCCGAACAGATTGGTGAGACAAGAAGACAATACCTCTCCCGTTATTCAAGTCTTCGCTACAAAGCCATGGTGGCAAGGGATAGGGGGGCTGCTGGAATACTCATTGTAAGTGGTCCCAATTCTGGGGTTGAGAAGGACCTTATAGGTCTTGGGCTAGATGCGTCTTCGACTGCTTCAGATATAGTAGCGCTTTCTCTCCGAGACTCAGTCGCAAAGAAACTTCTGGGAAAATCTGATTATCAACTCAAGATGCTTCAGGATCAACTGGACACAGGAGAGAGTATCATGGGGTTTCCCATTACTGGACTGAAACTAGAAGCTAAAACTGAAATTGTAAAAGAAAAAAGAATAGCTAGAAATGTGATCGCTTGTCTTCCTAGTTTCGGAGCTCAGGCTCCTGGTGGTCCCCTGCTTGTAGGTGCTCACATGGATCATTTGGGTAGGGGATTAGGGGGTAATTCTCTCGCTCGCAGAAAGGAGCACGGACAAATTCACAATGGAGCTGACGATAATGCCTCAGGTACTGCAGCTTTACTGGAAATAGCTCAGTATCTGGTAGCACAGAAAATCCAGGGAAAATTAAATCAGAAGAGGGATTTTCTCTTTGCAGCCTGGTCGGGGGAGGAACTGGGAATTCTGGGGTCTAAAGCTTTTGTAGCCTGGAAATCAGACTCTGAAAATTCTAATAAATCCCGCCTTCTAGAGGGCAAGATAAGTTCATACTTAAACCTAGATATGATTGGAAGATTACGGGAAAATCTCTCTTTGCAAGGGGTCGGATCGAGTCCTGTTTGGCTCCGTCAAATTGAACAAAGAAATGTCTTGGTCGGATTGCCTATCATTACGGTGGAGGATAGTTATTTGCCTACAGATTCGACCTCTTTTTATATCGCAGGAGTTCCAGTTCTGAGTGCCTTTACGGGAGTTCACGAAGACTACCATTCACCTCGGGATACTGTTGACAAGCTTAACTACCAGGGGATGGAAAGGATTTCTCGCTTGATGGCATTGATTGCTCGTTCTTTAGGATCTAGCAATGATCCCCCTCAATATATAGAGAAAGAGAGACCAAAAAATCAAGGGATTAGGGGTTTAAGGGTCTATTTGGGGTCCATCCCGGACTATATTCAGGGTGATGTTAAAGGAGTAAAACTTTCTGGGGTTACGAAGGGTGGCCCAGCTGATCGAGCTGGTTTACGCGCGGGTGACGTGGTTGTTAAATTGGCAAGTAAGAAAATTGAAAATATCTATGATTACACTTATACAATAGATTCTCTCAAGATCGGAAAAGAAACCCTTGTAATAGTGCTTCGTGATGGAGAGAGGCTGGAACTAAAGATTGTTCCAGGTTCTCGAGAGTGAAATTCATTTAGTCGATGTCCTAACTTCACTATGTAAACTTTAGGCTTAGTCATGAAAAGATTTTCATGAACTCTAGAACGTTAAAGCTAGAGATTGTATAGTCCCGACCATGCATTTAAAACAAAAAATAGCCGTTATAACAGGTGGTGGGTCAGGTATTGGACGCGGAATTGCTATCGTTCTTGCCAATGCTGGCGCGCGCGTGGTGATTTGTGGAAGGCAGCAGGAAACTTTGGATGAGACCCTATCCTTGCTCCAGAAATCCGGTTCCTCGGGACGAGCAATTACCTGCGATGTGACATCCCCCGATCAATTAAACTCCTTATTTAATCAAGTGGCAGAAAAATGGAAGCAAGTGGATGTTTTAGTGAACAACGCTGGTGCAGGTGGACCCAACCCAATTAATGATAGTGGTAAACGCTGGCGGTCAATTCTAGCTACTAATTTAGATGGACCTTTTCACTGTACGAGAGCAGCTCTTCCATGGATTCCAGAGGGTGGAAGAATTGTCAACATATCCTCTATCTTAGGAAGATTCGGAGTTCCTGGCTACACGGCCTATTGCTCGAGTAAACACGGTTTGATTGGATTCACACGAGCTTTGGCACTAGAACTAGCTCCGAGAAGAATAACCGTTAATGCTGTTTGCCCTGGTTGGGTGGAAACGGAAATGGCTAGGTTGGGAATGGAAGAAGGAGCTAAAGAGACTGGAATGGAATATGGGGAATATCGGCGCAGAGCTCTAAATAATGTACCACTCAAAGAAATTGTGCAGCCTCATGAGGTTGGAGAACTAGTTTGTTTTCTTGCCTCAGATGGGGCACGTAATATTACAGGACAGTCCTACAATCTATGTGGTGGGCAGATAATGAGTTGATGAGGATGTAGAGGCAAACACTACGGGGAAGAGAGTAGTTCCTCTACCGTATTGGCGATCGATTTAGCATCTAGGCCAAACATACGGAGGAGCTTGTCTCCAGGTCCAGATCGTGGCAGGTGGGTAACCGCAATTTTGTGGTAACGGTTATTCACATTAGCCAACGCGTCAAGAACTGCTTCTCCAAGTCCTCCTTCTGGGTAGTGATCCTCTATTGTTATTACGAAACCCGTTTCAGTAGCTGCCTGACGAAGAGTTTCTGCATCCACAGGTTTTACGCTGTAAAGGTCTATTACACGAATGGAAAATCCTTTTTCCCCCAGTATTTCTGCCGCTTGGAGTGCCTCGTGAAGAGTGATTCCTGCTGATACTAGGGTAGCTTGGTCATCGTTACTAGAACGTAATGTATGACTGCCTCCTACTCTGAATTTCGAATCATTTTCATAGAGTAAGTTTGTTTTTGGTCGAGAAGTTCTAATATATACTATTCCGTTTTTTGTTGCCGCTAGACCTACCATTTGTTGGGCAGAAATTGCATCCGAGGGGTAAAGAACCGTAGAACCAGGGATAGCTCGCATCATCGCGATGTCCTCTAGACCCATCTGGGAGGGTCCATCGGGACCGATACTGACTCCGCAGTGAGAGCCACAGATTTTAAGATTTGCCCGCGAGACGGCCCCCATACGAATCTGATCGTAGGCTCGAGTCAAAAAGCAGGCTAAACTTGAAGCAAACGTAATTTTACCCATGGCGCTTAACCCTACGGCTGTTCCTATCATATTTTGTTCAGCAATGAAGCATTCAACGAATCTTTCTGGAAACTTTTTTAAGAATTCTTGGGAGTATGTAGAGTTTTTCGTGTCTCCATCTAAAACCATCACGTTGGGGTTGACACTACCTAGCTCTGCGAGAGCTTTTCCGTAAGACTGACGTGTAGCAAGATATGTATTGGCTGGAAAGTTTGGAGCGGGCATCGGTGCTTCAGTAGCAATTTGGAGGTTTTGTGACTTAGGAGCCCTGACGGTAACCATTTCAAGCGGCTCCACACAATCTCCGATTTCATCTAAAGCTTTTTCTAGCATTTCTCCTTTGGGAATCGGTTTTCCATGCCAGCCCTCTTGGTTTTCCATAAATGAAATACCCTTTCCCTTAAGTGTCTTGGCTACAATGGCATAGGGAGTTTTTGTATGGTTAATTGCCCTATCTAGAGCCGCTAGAATCTGTGGGATGTCATGGCCGTCTATGATTTCGGTTGTCCAGCCAAAAGATTGAAATCGGCGGGCATAAAGATTCACGTCATCTCCATACATAGTTTGCTCGCTTTGACCGAAACGATTGATGTCCAAAATTGCTATCAGATTATCAACGCGTTTATAGCTGGCTAACATGGCGGCTTCCCAAACTGATCCCTCGGCTAGTTCTCCATCACCCATCAATACATAGACCTTTGAATTAAGATTATCCTTTTTTGCACTGATCGCCATACCTAGACCAATGGACAATCCCTGCCCCAAACTACCTGTGGCAACATCAGCCCAGGGGCTTCGGGGTGTTGGATGGCCTTCCAAAGGACTATCAATTGAACGCAAGTTAATCAGTTCGTCAACGGAGAATGCCCCTGCTTCTGCCCAGGCTGCCCAAACTACGGGAACCCCATGTCCCTTAGAGAGCACAAACCGGTCATTGAGAGGATTGCTTGGGTTGCTAACATCAAAGCAAAGGGCATGGAAAAACAGAGTTGAGACAATATCTGCACAAGATAGGCATGTGGAGGGGTGCCCAGATTCTGCCTTGGATGTAGATATGATGGAATGTTTTCGCAGCCTTTTGGAAATACTTTCCAATTTATGAATAAAAGAAGACGGATATTTAGAGTTGGGAGGTGTCGAATTTTCTCTCATAGGAAAGTAGTTTAAAGATACATTAGAGATTGATCAAATTTATGATTGATTAGCTTGGATTTTAGGAAAGTCCATTAATCTAAGTATAATTAATTTTTATGATTTTATTGTATGTCGTGAACTTAGTAAGAGTTAGTTTCTTTTGTTGATACAGTTAACGTCAATATTATTTAGATCGTCGTTCTGGAGTCGAGACTCAAAGTGTTAAAAAAAGGACAGTTTCTTCCTGATTTCAAGGCTAAAATTTTTTCCGATCAAGCAGATGTTTTGCCAAAGACTTCTTCGGATTTGGTTTATCGATCAGAACTGGTTTCCTATTCGTCAACCCTTATGACTGTTGTCAAGAAAGACTGCCCAACATGTATGTATACATTACCCTTTATTGAGAGGCTAAACAAATTATATGGGGAGTCAGCCTTAGTTGTCCTACTAGCTCAAGAAGATGAAGTTGGAGCTCGTGAAATGGCGATCGAAAACCAATTGAACGTACCCATTCTTCTTGATGAATCTCCTTACTCAATTGGGGAAACATTAGAGCTTGATTTCGTGCCTTCTGGATTTTTGTTTTCTCGAGGTGGAATGATCGACCAGAGCTTTGAAGCGTTTGACCTTGAATCTTTTGAAAAGATAAATAAGAAGCTTAGTCAGCTAGCTAATAAAAGATTGCAACCTTTGTTTAAAGCGAATGAGTCTATAGTTCCTTTTCGTCCCGGTTGAGCTAGTCGAAATTCTTCCTAAGCCGTGAGCCTAGACGAATAACAAAGAAAATGATGTTGAAAGTACATTCCAAAAATTTCATGAATACTAAATTCGAATAATGAAGTACGAATACAAACAGCTTGGTAATGGAATATCTGTTCCATGCTTGCACATGGACTTGACTGGCTCTTTGGACTCCCTGACCAGAAAAGAGCTTAAGAAAAAGATCTATGGGGTTATTGATCAGCAGGGGGCACTGCTGGTACAAGATACTGGGCTCAAGTCAATTAGAGAATATTCTGAATTCTTGTCTTCTGTTGGCTACCGAAACCATTCGTATTTGGGAGGAAGTTCGCCAAGGACAGACCAAGGCGGAAGTGTATACACAGCCACGGAAATTCCAGCCGACATCACCATTCCGATTCATCAGGAAATGTCCTATTTGAATAGTATGCCGGATTACATCTCCTTTTTTTGCGAAGACCCCCCGCAAAACGACCAGAAAACCAATCTAATCGGCGACATGAGAAAGTTCACCGATAGACTCCCCGTAGAGCTCAAGAACAGGTACAAGGGTAAGCGATCTTCTCTTCGGCGTATGCTACCGCCCACAGGTAAAAACACGGGGTTTTACCGCGCCAAGAAAAGCTGGCAGGAAACTCTCGGTACCAATAACCGAGAAAAAGCCCTTGCCATTGCCGGGCAGAAGGGATGGAAACTTAGCTGGACCGACAACGATTTTCTAGAGATCATTCAGGAACCAGTACCTTTTTTCAGGACGCACCCAATCCACGGCGAGATCTGGTGCACCCAAGCACTATCTTATCAGCCAATGACGAGGCGACTTACCGCAAAAAAAGACGGCCGAACAGAAGACTTGCAACTATTAGACTCAGCCTTGGACAATGCACCAGAAACCATCGACCAAATGATTATGGAAAATGGCAGCTCTGTTCCACCAAAAGATAGCAGAATCTGGTTTGAAATTTCCTTGGAAATACAAACACCCTACGCACTGAGACAGGGAGACATCATTATCCTTGACAATATACTTATGGCACACGGAAGATCACAGTTTACTGGCCCGAGGAGAATTTTCACTGCACTTGGGGACCGTAGATCCGCAGGGAACGGGGAACTGACAGCTGATGCTGGAGTGTCTCAAGCTGACAAAAAAGGAGTTCAGCCAGCAACTTCTTAAAGAAGACTACCAAGTAGAGGTCAGGGGACAGGAAGTGGAAGAGACTCTGACATTTCACATGCAAGGTACAGGTTTTCGAGTGATTTACATGAAGCCTCTGGGACAGTTGGGAGAGCGCCAGAGGTAAGGTTTCGTTAGAACTGAGAATAGCGGCAATTATTGTGAAAATAGGTATCATTTCGGACATTCACGACAATATTTGGAAGTTAAAGGCAGCTTTAATTAGGCTCCGAGATGTTGACGTGATCCTCTGTTGTGTAGATCTCTGTTCTCCAATTATAATTCACTTACTGGCAGATAATTTTGAGGGTGAAATTCATATTGTCTTTGGAAATAATGATGGTGATTCTTTCCGCATTGCTCAACAGGCTCAGAAGTATTCACACCTTCATCTTCATGGTGAATTTGCTGTTCTAGAACTTGGGGGTAAACGAATTGCCATGATTCACTTCGATAATGTAGCCCGAGAACTAGCTGCAAGTAAGAGATTCGACTTGGTGTGTTTTGGGCACAATCACTGTTTTGAGGTTAGTCAGGTTGGCTCTGTTCTACTCATCAATCCTGGAGAGATTATGGGGGGACTATCAAAGGAAAAGATCTCGAGTTTTGTAATCTATGATACTGAGACAGGTGAGGCAGAGAGAATCAAAGTCTGAAGAAGAGGAAAGTCCCTTTGTTGACATATTTTATTTATAGTTTGGTTGTGCTAAAAATAACGCATTCTGTACTGCAAGCTGAATCTCTAGTTCTGTGGGCTTTCCATTTGGGGTTGAAGTTTGTTTACAAGGATATAGCCGTAAGAACTTTTGTTTAATGATAAGGAACTTAGCCTACATCGCTTGAGATTGCACTTTTTGCGCAGGCTTTTGAGTCTTGATAGCGGAACAGTATGTGATCCGGAGTCTATCGTTCTGGATCTCTATCCAAGGTTTCTTTGTTTTGTTCCCTCCGTTGGAGGAATGGGTTTTCAACTGACTCTGTCAAGGGATCCCAGGGTGTTTAGCTTAATCTTATTCAACTGCTCTAATCAACAAAAGAGTTAGATCGTCGAGAATCGGACCGGTTCCTACGAACTCCTGCACACTTGTGAGTAGTTGCTTCTGGAGTCTGACAGGAGAAAGTGAAAACTGTATCCGAATGAGATCTGTAAGCCTTTTTTCCCCAAATTCACGACCTTGACTATCTTGAGCTTCGGTAATGCCATCTGTATAGATGATAAGGGTATCTCCTGGGTTTAAAATCAGTTGTTTTTGTTTGTAGATTCCCTCTGGAAACATTCCTAAAACAGTACCGCTTCCTTCTAATCTTGTAATCCTGTTTGTTCCTTTTTCAGGATAAGCTGTAGTGGAGCTTACTTTTTTGGAAACAGAACGAAACAAAAGGGGGGGATTATGGCCTGCATTGACGTAAGTTAGTTGTCGGGTGGTAGAGTTATAAACAGCGCAAAAAAGTGTTGCAAATCGGCTATCTTCAGTCATATTGCAGAGAAGTTTATTCATTTCGGTGATTACAGTGGAGAGATTTTGAATCGTTTGGGAAGCGTGACTGCGCAACAGTGCTTGGAGGGATGCCATAAGAAGTGCTGCCGAAATACCTTTTCCGGATATATCGCCCACAGCCAAACAAAACTGTTCCTGGGAGAGCTTTAGAATATCATAATAGTCACCCCCTACCTCTCCTGCTGGCTGACAAACTCCTGAATAGCTTAATGTGGGAATGGTTGGTAGATTCTGAGGAAATAGTCTGGATTGCACCTGGCGGGCGATCCGAAGCTGTTCTTGAAGAAGCTGATTTTCCCTCTTAAGCTGAAAAAGTTCAAGATCTTGCATGACAGTTCTTTTTAGAGAAAATGGGTCCCAGGGTTTAGTTATATAACGGTGTACCCGTCCCTCGTTGATAGCATCCATTAGGTAGTCAATCTCGGTGTAACCAGTTAGCATGATCCGTATCGCCTCTGGAGCTAAAGTTAGCGATTCTCGGAGGACATCTACTCCTGTTGTTTCTGGCATTCTCTGGTCCGTAATAATTATGTCAACTGGTTGCTTTCTCAACAGCTGGATAGCTTCGGGACCGTTTAGTGCTTCGAAGATCTGAAAATCCCCAAAAAAAGTACGCCGTAGCTTCTGAAGATTAGAAATTTCATCATCAACGATAAGAAGTTTATGTTTGTTAACTTTCAACGGGAAATCCTCGTAAAATAGAAAGTATAATGTCTAAATTGACTCGTAAATACCAATTAAAGAAGTCTGGTTTAATTTATTAATATTGGGTTTCTAATTTAACATTACAATCTCTACCTATCAGGTTGGGTGGATTAATGATTTTCTACCCCATATGGAATCCATCCGTAGGGGCGTAATGTTATGATAAACGTAAATTTAAATACATTCTGAAAAATGGAATGATTTGGCTCTACTAGTTCCAATACACTGTTGAAGAGGTTACCTCTGAGGTAAGTTGCTTACAGAGGGCATTGATGAAGATTTTAAACATTTCCTATTCTATTCCTAGCTTAAGGGTTTCGAATCAAGACTTGCTTCAAGAAGTCTTAGATAGAAGTCGAAAACATCTTTCTTTTTCAGAACTAAAAAAACTGGAAAAAAGGATCAAAACTTTCTTTAGGATGTCTGGGACAGATATTCGTTATCATCGTAATGTTGGGGAAAGAGCGTGGGATTTTGCCTTTAGTGCAGGAGAGAAAGCTCTTGATGCAGCCGGCGTTGATGCCAAGGAGATTGATCTTCTAATATATGCAGGTGTGGGTCGTGGTTGGATTGAACCTGCAACTGCTAATCTTTTTCAACATGAATTGGGTTTAGTCAAGGCGACATGTTTCGATGTCATGGATGCTTGTGCCAGCTGGATTCGAAGTCTTTCAATTGCTCAGAGTTTTCTCGATCAGTCGGCTTATCGAATGGTGATGATTCTCAACTGTGAGTTTAGTTTCCGAGAATATGCCCGGATGGAGATTAAAGAGCTTGATGACCTGCAGAATAGTTTTTCTGCATACACTATAGGAGAGGCGGCAACCGCTACAATTTTAACCAACGATAGGGATCAAAAAAATTGTTGCTTCTCTTTCCGAACCTGGGGTGAGAAGCATGGATTATGCAAAATTCCTTTACCTAATGTGGCTGATTTTACTCCTGAAAACGGTCATCGATCGATAACTCCAATGTCATTCTTCACTTCTCCGGCAGAGCTTTTCACCTTTACGATTAGTAAATTAATTGGGCATTTTAGAGAAACTCCACCAATTGCTGAGAAGAACCACGATCTCATTATTGGGCATGCTGTTAGTGGTTTTGCAACGGATAGAGTAGCACGCAAATTAGGGCTAGACCCCGACCGTGTCTTCGAGACTCATCCACGTTTTGGTAACACCGTGTCAGCATCCCTTCCCCTAGGGCTTGCCGTGGCAGAAAAAGAGGGTAGATTAAAAAGGGGGATGCAGGTTTTGCTCCTGATGGGTAGTGCTGGGGTAACCACCGGTCTGGGTTCTGTGGAATACTAGCTACGTTGTTGTAGGACACATCTTTAATTGTGAGTCTAGCTAAATTCGCATCTTCCAGTTTGCCAGTTGAGCATAATTTCGGTCTGTTTATGGTTTTCTGGTTGCCTCAACAATGGGGCTGAAGACTTGAATTTACGGCTCTTGTTGGCTTAAGGAGACAATAGTTTTTTGTAACACTTGTTGTCCAATGTGTTTGTGAATAAGAGACTTCCGCACTGGTTAAAACAAATCTACGATTACGATTCCCACTTTCTTCAGCTGGGGACATGGAAGGCACACTATCTTGACGAAGGTCAAGGAGAGCCAGTTGTGATGGTACATGGAAATCCCTCTTGGTCCTTTATGTATCGGAATTTGGTCAATGGTTTGCGAAATCAGTTTCGAGTTGTGGTCCCAGATCATATTGGTTGTGGTCTTTCCGACCATCCGGGCCCTTTAGAATATCCGTATACCTTGCAGAGGAGAATTCAGGATTTTAAAAAGATCTTGGATTCTCTAAACTTGGACCGCCCAATTTCTTTGGTTGTCCATGATTGGGGAGGATTAATCGGTCTTTCTTATGCCACACGTTATCCTAATCGTGTATCTCGTCTTGTCGTTCTCAATTCGACGGCTTTCCATGTGCCAAAGAAAAAAGCCCTCAATCCAGCTCTTCTTTGGTGTCGAGAATCCCGGCTGGCCCCATTTTTAATTCAAAAATTAAACTTTTTTTCTTGGGCTGCAACTCATTGGGGTTGTGCAATGCACCGTATGCCCCGCTTGATTCGAAAGGCTTATCGGTTTCCTTATCGTCACTCCAGTGATCGTTGGGCCATATTGCGTTTTATCCAGGACATACCTCTTTGCCGTGAAGATTTTTCTTATTCTGAAGTGTCCAATATCCAGGCTGGACTTAGAAAATTACGTGACAAGCCAATGCTTTTGTGCTGGGGAGAGCAGGATCCGGTCTTCGATAGGGACTTTTTGATTGAGTGGCAACGCCGTTTCCCTTTTGCTTTTGTCCAGAAGTTTACTCAGGGAGGACACTTTATATTGGAGGATACAGGGGAAACTTCAGTATCTCTAGTCAGAGAATTTTTAAAAACGCCTCTCAATTAGAATAATGGACTATAACATTGCTTCACATCTAAACTTGAGAGCCAGTTCCTCTCCAGATCAAATCGCCTTGATCTCGCCGAAGCGCTGTCTTACTTTTTCTCAGTTAGAAAGCTACACAAACAGGTGTTGTGAGGCATTGTATCGAATAGGAATTCGAAAAGGCATGCGGACGGTTGTGATGTTAAAGCCAGGAAGAGACTTTCTAGCAATCTGTTTCTCTTTGCTTCAGTTGGGGGCTGTGATTGTGTTTTTGGATCCCGGAATGGGCCGGAAAAATTTAGAGAAGTGTTTGAAAATGGCTGCTCCTCAGGCCTTTATTGGAGTACCGCTAGCGCTTTTTGCTTGCAGAATATTTGGGTGGTCTTCTGATTCTCTTCGAATCAGAATAGCTGTAGATCGTCCTGGGTGGGGAGCAATACAGTTAAAGTCTTTCCTCTCTCAAATCAAAAAAGGAACCAGTCCACATGAGACGGTTATACAACCTTTGGATACGGCTGCTATTGCCTTTACTTCGGGTAGTACGGGTGTTCCTAAGGGTGTTGTTTATAGCCACAAGATGTTTCGGGCACAGTATCGGCAACTTAGGGACGAATACGAAATACTTCCGGGTGAGGTAGACCTAGCAACTTTTCCTTTGTTTTCACTATTTGATCCTGCTCTGGGTGTCACTACAGTTTTTCCAAAAATGGACTTTTCTCGACCTGGACACATTTATGCTCCTAACATCATTGAAGCAATTCAGAAATATCGTGTGACTCATGTGTTTGGTTCACCTGCACTTTTGAAGAGGATTGTTGACCACTACCAGGGTACTCGGCTGTGTTTGGACAGTGTGAAAAGAGTTCTAACTGCGGGAGCTCCCGTCTCTAAAAAAGTCCTTCGCGACTTTGGTAAATTTTTACTCAATGGAGAGATATTTACTCCATATGGGGCTACCGAAGCTCTTCCTGTCTCATCTATTTCCGCTTCCGAAGTTCTGTCTTTGGAGGGCTCGGGAGGAAGTGCAGGGGTGTGTGTGGGGAGGCCATTCAATGGGGTGAAGGTTAGTGTCCTTAATATTTCAGATGAGCCCATTAAAGTACTTGAGAGTAGATTGTGTGTCACTGTTGGGGAAGTAGGGGAGCTAGTTGTGTCTGGCCCTAATGTTTCTACAGAATACTTTGGTCTTTCTGTGGCCAATGAGCAGGCCAAGATACTACTTAATGGGGCGGGCATTGGGCATCGAATGGGAGACCTTGGATATTTAGATGATAAGGGCCGCATCTGGTTCTGTGGACGAAAGAGCCATCGAGTTGTGACACCACAGGGAATCCTGTTTTCGGTGCCGACCGAGGGGGTTTTTAATCAGCATCCCAATGTGGCTCGGACAGCTCTCGTAGGAGTAGGAATTCCACCTGATCAGAAGCCAGTTCTATGTGTTGAGTTAAAGAAAACCAAAGAGAAAAAAAGAAAGACTATTCGAGCTGAGTTATTGGAATTGGCAGATTTTACCCAGTCTACTCGAAACATTCGCTGTATTTTGTTCCGAAAAAGTTTTCCTGTCGATGTTCGTCACAATTCTAAGATCCTCAGAGAAAAGCTGGCGAAATGGGCAGAGACTAGGATCTGAAAAAAGAAGGTTTGAGGTAATCAACAATTCATGGAAACTGAAAAGTCTTTATCTTCCTATCACTTCAATATCCCTGAGGATGCTGGAATTCTTGTTACAGGTGGAGGAGGATTTGTGGGCAGGAAAATTGTAAATATCCTTTGTAGGAAGAGACTTAGAGTGGTTACCTTCTCCCGATCCCTCTATCCTTATCTAGATGACCTGGGTGTGAAGCAGGTACAAGGAGACTTAGCTGACTTGGAAGCTATTTGTGAAGCTCTTCAGGGTTGTTCTTTGGTTTTTCATGTTGCTGCAAAGGCTGGAATATGGGGAACCTATCGTGACTTTTATCGAAGTAATGTTTTTGGAACAGAGAATGTTATAGAGGGCTGTTTTAAGCAGGGCATTGATAGGCTTGTCTACACTAGTTCTCCCAGTGTTGTTTTCAACGGAAAAGACATGGAAGGGGTAGATGAATCAACTCCCTATGCTGTCCGTTTCAATGCTTCTTACCCGGCTACTAAGGCGATGGCGGAGAGGCGAGTGTTGGAGGCCAATAGCTCGAAACTCGCCACGGTAGCGATTCGTCCACATCTGATTTGGGGACCCGGAGACACTCATATCATACCGGGCTTGTTAAAGCGTGCTAGTAGGGGACAATTACGTCGACTGGGTCGAAGAGAAAAGAAGGTCGATTTCACCTATATTGATAATGCAGTTCATGCTCATTTGTTGGCTGCAGAGCGTCTTTTCCCAGGTTCTCCAATTAGTGGAAGATCCTTTTTTATTACTGATGATTCTCCTATCCCAATCTGGATGTTCATCAACAAAATTTTGAATGTTGCAGGTCTTCCCTTGGTGGAAAAAACGGTGAGCCCCGGGCTTGCCTATCTTGTTGCTACTATGGTGGAGGTAGTACATTGGCTCCTGCAGCTGAAGTCTGAGCCCAGATTGACTCGCTTTTTGGTTGAGGAGATGTCGACTGCACATTGGTTCGATGTCAATGCAGCCAAGGAATGCCTAGGGTACCAGCCTGTGGTTGATTTAGAAACTGGAATGAAGAGGGTCGCAGTGTGGCTGTCAAAGACAATAGATAGCCCGTGTTCCAAAGGGCTTATGTGAACAATATCTCAAGCCTTCAGGCTTCAGACAATTAAGTTTCGGAATCAATTTATGAAACGACGTAGTTTTCTTTCTATTTTGCGGATGTCTCTTCCATCCAGCTATTTATCACTGCCTAGTTCTTCTCTAGGACAAATAGTCAAGCCCCCTGGGCTCAAATCAGGAGATACTGTGGTATTAGTAAATCCTGCGGGAGCTACATTTAGTCGTTTTGATGCCGAGGTGGCCTCCGAACATCTCCAAAACCTGGGCCTCAAGGTGCGGAAGGGTAAACATCTTTTTGATCGGCGCGGCTATCTTGCTGGTAGTGACATTGACCGAGCAGACGATATAAACACCCAGTTTGCAGACAAGAATGTCGCCGGGTTAATTGCATTGAGAGGTGGTTGGGGATGTGCTCGGATCTTGGATTTTCTAGACTATGACTCAATTCGCCTAAATCCTAAGGTGCTTCTGGGGTTTAGTGATATTACCGCTCTCCATATGGCTATCCATTCTAAAACCGGTCTTGTTACTTTTCATGGACCTGTCGGTTCCTCAAAATGGACTTCTTTTACGACAGAAAATGTACAGCGTGTTCTTTTTGAAGGTCAATCTTCAGTTTTTTCCAATCCTGTTTCAGGTGTGGGACACGAGGATTCAACCCACAATCGGTTTCATACTATTCGAGTAGGCAAGGCTACAGGTAGGCTGTTAGGAGGAAATCTAACGGTGCTAGCTGCAATAATGGGATCGAACTATCTACCTAATTGGGATGGAGCAATACTATTCTTAGAAGATGTGGGGGAGGAGATATATAGAATTGACAGGATGCTGACACAGCTCAGCCTAGCGGGTGTCCTAGATCGTATTTCTGGTTTTGTTTTCGGACAGTGTACTGACTGCAGTCCTGGAATTGGTTATGGATCTCTCACGCTGGACGAAGTGTTAGGAGACCATCTCTTGCCTCTTGAGATACCGGCTTGGCGAGGAGCTATGATTGGTCACATTGATGATCAATTCACTATTCCCCAGGGAATTCCAGTTGAAATTGATGCAGAATCAGGAACTATTACAATGTTAGAGGCAGCCGTTCGGATGCATTAAAAGTTGATGGTAGTAGTACCAATATCTATTTTTAGAACTGTTTTCAGGAAATGACGCCTGCAAGATAGTGATTACCAAATCTCCACATTATTACAGCGTGCCCAGTAAGCATTCCAGAGCCTGGACCTATATCAAAGGACACATGATCTACGTTTCCTTTCTCAGTTGAAAACATTGAGTGAAGTTCAATCAAAAGGCCTTTGTCGGGGGATTCTCCTCTTCCTAATTTCCCAGGGTACAAGACCATTGCCCAGGATTTGTTTGCCTTTCGGACACAGCCTATTGTGTAGGTTCCTGCAGCGATGGTCACCTGTTCTGCTTGAAGATCTCCTCCAACTTTCAAAGTTGCTCCCCAGCGGAAATCACCTACGCCAACTTGACTGATATGCTCCATATTGGCAGGAAATGTTATGTATGCTAATGCTACTTCATTGCCATTTAGATTAACAGTCAGGGACTTTCGAAGGTGGGGATGGGCAATTGCCAGAGAGATTATTAAAACTACACAGAAAAGCATTAATAGAGACTTTTTCACCATACATTCCTCTTTTTAAAATTTTATTATGAATAACGACACTATTCTCTCATAGTCTTAAATTTGTACTCAATTAATCTCGATTTAAATGGCATACGAAAGTAGAAAGACTCTCTTCTTAATCATGGGATATTATAGATAGTAATAATGGGAATAAGTTTTATGGAGAACTGGAAAAAGTATTTGCTTCTAGGATTTATCTTTTTAACCCCTATCAGTTGTGAGGATGATCCAGAAAATTCTTATCATTTTGCCGAAAGCCAGATCACTGATGAGTCCCTTTTATCCAATACAATGATTCTTGCCTCGGATCACATGGAGGGCAGGGGGACTGGGACTCTGGGAGAAGATAAAGCTGCATTGTACATTGCCGAACAGTTCATCGATGCTGGTCTTGAGCCGCTAGGAGTATTGGGGACAGAAACTTTTGCAAAGACTGATTTTCAGGACTATTTTCAGACTGTAAGTTTATTGGGTATGAAGAAGGTTGCTCGGACATCACAATTGGAGCTCAAAAACGACAAAGAAATTCTTGCCTATGAGGCCGGAAAGTCTCTTGCCTACTGGTCTTCCGCTCAGGAACCTATGATCGAAATCGAAGCAGCCCCTTTAATTTTTGTGGGCTATGGTGTGGAGGCTCCTGAATACAATTGGGACGATCTGAAAGGTTTTGATCTGAAAGGAAAGGTGTTGCTTTTCCTTAACGATGATCCACCGGTGGAAGAGGCGGGCGTGGAGCTATTCGCGGGTAAAGAACGAACTTATTACGGGCGCTGGACCTACAAGTTTGAGCAGGCTATGAAACATGGAGCGGACGGTGCTCTCGTGATCCATACTACTGAGTCTGCTAGCTATCCCTTCTCGGTTGTTCAGCACAGTGGAGTAGTTGAGAATTTTGCTTTGGATCTGCCTAATACAGATTACAGGATAAAATTGCTGGGATGGATCGATCGGGAACGTAGCGAAGCTATCGCTAGCTCGATGGGGAGAACATTGCAAGATCTTTTTTTGGCCGCCTCCAGCCGTAATTTTCAACCGATTGACACTGGGTATCGGGTCACAGCACTAATCAATACTCACATCCGAAGTCTTGAGAGTAAAAATGTGGTAGGAGTCTTAAAGGGACAGGATACTATTTTGAAGAATCAGCTGATTGTATTTTCTGCACATTATGATCATATGGGCACTAACTTGGAGTTGGATGGAGATGACAAGGTGTTTAATGGTGCTTGGGATAACGCTTCTGGGACTGCTTGCCTGTTGACCTTAGCCAGAGCCTTTTCTTGTTTGTCAGAGAGACCTCGCCGGTCAGTTGCATTTCTAGCCTGTACGGGAGAGGAAAAAGGCCTTTTGGGTAGCAGTTGGTTTGTGTCCAGACCTCCGTTACCGCTAAATAAAATTGTGGCGAACTACAATATTGATATGCCTCAGATCTTTGGAGTTACAACTGACATTGGAGCCATAGGTTTTGATATGAATACATTGGGTGATGATCTGAAACGAGCTGCTCGATGGAAAGGTTGGAGATATCCCTATCCATTGCAGATTGTAGGGGATACAGATCCAAGCGCCGGCAGGTTTTACCGTTCTGATCAGATTAATTTTGCTAAAAAGGGGATTCCCTCCCTCTTTATTGGGCCCGGAACAAACTATATAGAACCACTTTCCTTTGATCCTGATCAATATAGGCGTGAGCACTACCACCAGGTCAGTGACGAGGTTAATGAATACTGGAACCTGAAGGGTGCGGAGCGTGACATGCGGGTACTGTTCCGAGCGGCTCTGAGAACCTGCAACAAAAATGAGATGCCCCGTTGGGTAGATGGAAGCGAGTTCGAGTTGGCCTGGGAAGATCTCTATAAAGGCTTTTAAGGGAAGATAATACTCGCTTAGTCTCTTCTGCCCATTAAAAGGAAGCCGTAGTAGAGTAGAGTGCTGATGGCCTGTAGGGCCCCCGCTAGGTATGTTAAGGCCGCTGCATTCAAAACTTTGTTGACCCCGGTCATCTCTTGGCTGGCTAAAACTCCATGGCTTAATAGAAGATTTTTGGCTCGGCGACTGGCATCGAATTCAACAGGAAGTGTTACCAGGGCAAACATCACTGTGGCAGCAAACAAGGCCATGACAATCCAGGCCAATCCAATGAAGTTAATCAAATATCCAATGAAAAATAAAATTGGGCCCATCCAACTTCCTAAGCGAACCGATGGGACCATCAACGAGCGCAGACCCAGAGGAGAATAATTCTGGGCATCCTGAAGGGCATGGCCTGTTTCGTGGGCGGCAATTCCAGCAGCAGCAACGCTTGACTGGTCGTGTACAGCTGGACTAAGTCGCAGAACCTTAGTCCGGGGATCGTAGTGGTCAGACATAAATCCCTGGGTTCGTTCTACTTTAACCCTACTGAGGCCTTTGGCATCGAGGAGGTTTCGAGCTACTTGGGATCCTGTGATGCCCTGCATCGTAGCCACTCTAGAGTATTTGGAAAAATTTGCCTTTACTCTAGTTTGAGCGAAGAGAGCCAATAACAAGGCAGGAAGACTAAATAGAATGTATAAAGGATCAAAAAACATACTTTTTTCCCCGATGAACAAATAAATGAATGAAGGGCTTAAAATCTTAGCCCAGCGTTCTCTGATACATTTTACTACATGTCTATCGGTTCAGGCTCCTTTAGCAGATAGATTGGGAGGGAAGAAACACTAAATCTAATTGAAAAAATCTTGATTCCTAAATGTCAATTCAATTATTTTTTCTCAACTTTTTCACTTCCTAATTATAGAAACTCCATGCAAATTGTGTCAGCTAACATACGTCCACTTTGGGTCAAACAAAGACGGGATCCCTGCATTGAGAGCAAACCTTTGTCTTTAAACTTATCTATATTCCCTGTAAATTGGTTCAAAGCCTCCTGGCCGTAGCGGGTTTTCAGGTCATTCAGGTCTGCTCCTTCTCTGGTACGAAGCCGAAGCAGCATTTCTTCTCCGAGGGCCTGCGGTAAGTTTAGACGTTCCACGGAATCGAGAGGAGGGGAATTGCCATCTTTCTTTGTGTAGTGAGAAACCTGACGGGTATTTGTCCACCGGACTCCCTCTACATATGAGGAGGCACTGACACCAAAGCCGAGGGTAGGCTTGTTGGTCCAGTAGCGCTGATTATGGAGACATTCAAAGCCGGATCTGGCGAAATTAGATATTTCATACTGGAGATAATCAAAAGACGTCATACGAACCATAGCAGCTTCTAACATTTCGGTTACTAGAATTGTATCGGGGGGAACTATCTCTCCTCGTCGCATTCTATTAAAGAAATCTGTTTCTGGTTCGAAGGTCAGTTGGTAAAGAGAGATATGTCCTGGATCAAGACTAAGCGCTTCTACTAAGTCTAGGTCCCACTCTTTGAGGGTTTGTTGGGGTAAGGCAAACATCAGATCAAGATTAATTTTCTTGAAACCAGAAGTCATGATTAGATTAAAGGATCGTCTATTGTCTTTGACTGTGTGAAGACGACCCAGTTGATTTAATTGATAGTCTTGAAATGACTGGACTCCTAGGCTGATTCGATTGAATCCACACTCAAGAAAACTGGAAAGCTTCTTCTCCGTCAGTGTTTCCGGATTGCATTCGATGGTTGCTTCTTCCAGACCTGAAAGATCGAAAGATTCTTGAATTGTCTTGGAAAGATCAGATAGCTCAAAAGGTGTTAAATCGGATGGTGTCCCTCCTCCCCAAAAAATAGTTTTCACATAGCTTCCTACCCAAGGTGTTGAGCTAATTTCATTTTTGAGAGCAAGTAAATAGCGTCGTCGTAACTCAGTACTCAAAGGACCGGACACAAAGTCACAATAGGGACACTTTTTAAAACAAAAGGGAATGTGTACGTATATTCCGACATCATCAAGTGAACCTGTCCAAATTGGTAGAAGTTTTTCTTGAACTTTTCTATCTTGCAATGGAGATATTTTTTGCATTCACTCGTTTCCAAGTTTAAGAATACTCAGGAAGGCTTCTTGGGGGATCTCGACTCGACCAACTGATTTCATGCGTTTCTTTCCCTCTTTTTGGCGGGTGAGTAATTTTCTCTTTCGGGTAATATCTCCTCCATAGCATTTGGCAACAACATTTTTTCGCATAGCCTTTATTTTCTCTGCAGCAATGACCTTTCGGCCCAGTGCTGCCTGTAGTCTAATCTCAAACAACTGTTGTGGAAGAATTTTGTGAAGCCGTTGCACGAGAGCTTTCCCTCGTGCAAAAGCCCTCCTTTTATGAGTGATAAAACTAAGTGCGTCCACAGTTTCATTGTTGATTCGGATGTCCAGTTTAACTAGATCGCCTGGACGATACCCGATCCACTCGTAGTCAAAGGAGGCATAACCTCGGGTCCGGCTTTTCAAGGTATCAAAAAAATCTAGCAAAATTTCTGCCAATGGAAGATTGTAAGTAATAAAAACCCGATCAAGACTAGTGTATTCTACATTTTTAAAATTGCCTCGCCTGTCTTTGCATAATTCCATGCAGGGTCCTACGTAATCATTGGGGGTGACGATTGTTGCTAAGACATAGGGTTCTTCTACTAAATCGATATCACCTCGGTCTGGCCAAGCGCTGGGATTTTCAATCATTTTTATCTGGCCCGATTTGAAATTGAGTCGATAAATCACTGTAGGGGAAGTAGCTATCAGCTCGATATCGAATTCTCTTTCAATACGTTCTTGAATGATCTCACTATGTAGAAGTCCTAAAAATCCACAGCGAAATCCAAATCCTAGGGCTGCAGAGGTTTCGGGTTCAAAAGAAAGAGCTGCATCATTGAGCTGGAGTTTTGAAAGTGCTTCTCGGAGTTCCGTGAAATGGTTAGTTTCTACTGGATAGAGACCACAAAAGACCATGGGCTTGGCAGGTCGATAACCTGGTAGTGGTAGTTTGGAGCGCCGGTTGGACGAAGTCATGGTATCCCCTACCTGACATTGTCCAATAGACTTAATAGACGCGTGGACAAATCCCACTTGGCCACTTTTGAGAGATCCTTCCAACCAATGCATTTCTGGAGTGAAGACTCCTACTCCGCTAACATCGGCCTCATGTACTGAAGCCATCATGTGAATGGAGGTTCCCTTGTGAACTTTTCCCTCAAAGACTCGAACGTGAGCAATTATGCCTAGATAGGGATCGAAATGGCTATCAAAAACAAGCGCCTGTAAAGGGGATTTGTCTGAACCAGATGGAGGAGGGACTCGTTCAATAATGGATTCTAGAAGTTCGATAATGCCCGTTCCATTCTTGGCGCTAGCTGTCAGTACCTTTGAACAGTCTATTGCGAGAGTGTCTTCAATCTCTTTTGCCACTCTGATGGGATCAGCTGATGGAAGATCTATCTTGTTTATAACGGGAATAATCTCCAGATTGTGGTTAAGGGCAAGGTGAACATTAGCTACAGTCTGGGCTTCCACCCCTTGCGCTGCATCCACGACCAGGATGGCACCCTCACAGGCTGCTAAGCTTCGAGAAACTTCATAAGTGAAATCAACGTGTCCTGGAGTGTCAATGAGGTTTAACTGATAAGTTTGTCCGTCACAGGCAGTATATGAAAGTTGGACAGCTGCCATTTTGATTGTGATACCACGTTCTCGCTCCAAGTCCATCTTATCCAAAATCTGTTCCCGCATCTGATGCTTCTCAACGGTTCCAGTTAATTCAAGGATTCGATCTGCTAGGGTACTCTTGCCGTGGTCGATATGCGCGATAATACAAAAATTGCGGATCTTTTCTTGGTACATTTATTTTTTCAACAAAGTATCATTATTAACTGTTGACTGTGACGGTGGGAGAAAATTCAGCGGTAGATCGATTAGATTTTTGCAAGAATTGTTTTGCTGATTGGTTACCAGAAGTTAAATTACAAAAATTGAAGAATAACGATGGTATTTTTGATTTTTGCTTTATTGGTGGGGACTCTAATCATAGTTTTCGCTACTCTAATTTGGCTGGGATCTTGTCTAGTTGGTCGGCATTGGGGAAAACAACTGGCCTTGCTCTCGCTCCCTTGCTTTGTTGGCATTTATCCTGCCATGGTGTTTGTGATCGCCCCTTTTGTTTTGGCACACATGCTTTCGAATGCAGGGACGCGTCAGCAGGACTTACGTCTTGATATAAATCCCCGGGATTTTGGATGTGATTTTGAAGAAGTGACTTTCTCAGGACAGGATGGAGGCCAAGTTAGTGGTTGGTGGATGCAAGGATCCCCTAATAGTATGACTTTCATCATTACACATGGTCTATTCCGAGATCGAAAGGAAGTGACCGAGCGCGGTTGCCGACTGAACAAGATTGGGAGCAGCGTTTTGGTTTACGATCTAAGAAGTCACGGGAAAAGCGAAAAGGCCCCCATAACAGTTGGTTACAAAGAGCGATTCGATGTTTTAGGAGCTGTTTGTTTCGCACATCAAAAAATGTCTTCCGAGCTTGTGATTATGGGTGTTTCAATGGGAGCCGTAGCAACACTGATGGCAGCTCCGGAAATGAATCCGCCTCCTTCTGCGATTATCTCAGATAGTAGTTTTGCCAGCTTATGGGATACAGTTCAACAGCACAGCTCCGTATTCTTGGGTGGGATTGGATTTCCTTTTAACCATGTGTTTGTATGGAATTTAACACGTCTTGGCAAGTTCTCGTCGGACGCATTAGATTTACCAAGAGTTTTTAGTGCTTCTAAGGATTGGCCTCCTACACTTCTCTTACATGGAGAAAGGGATGAGCGGATCTCTATCAAATCGGCTGAGATTCTCTTGGAGGCCTTGCCAACCGAAAAAAAACAGCTGACAGTTTTTAGAGATGTGGGTCACGGTGGTGCCTGGGAATCAGATCCCGATCGATATCTCTCCATTATTGAGGATTTTCTAGACCAGCATGACGTAGGATTAAGGAGAAGAACTCATTGAGAATAGGAAGTGAAGAATGAAGAGACTAATTATTTCTGGAGTTTTGATGGCGATTCTATTCCCTCTGACACTTTCGGCCCAGAAGGTTCAAGTGGAGGAATACGTTTTACAGAATGGTATGACATTTTTGCTAGTTCCCCGCAGAGGAGATCCCAATGTGGCTTGTGGCTGGATTGCCAAGGTTGGCTCGGTAAACGAGAGACCTGGCATAACAGGGATCTCTCATCTTTTTGAGCACATGATGTTCAAAGGGACTCATGCTATTGGTACAAGGGACATTGAGCAGGACCTGCGAATTATTTCTCGATTAGACAAGGTTAAGAGCAGACTGATGAATGAAGAGAAGGAAATGATCCGCCGTTTGCGATTAGGGGAAATTGAAAACTTAACCGGTCCAGATAATAAAACTGTTGGCCACAAAAAGCTCCTGGAAAAATTTAACGGTCTTCTTAGTGCTCAAAAAGAGCTTTTGATCAAAAACGAGTTTGACAGGATTTATACTACAGCTGGGGCTAGTCAAATGAATGCTGGCACTAGCCAAGATTTCACTATCTACTACATTAATGTTCCGGCTAATAAACTAGAATTATGGTTTTGGATGGAGTCAGATCGGCTTTCCAATCCCGTGTTCCGAGAGTTTTACTCGGAAAGAGACGTGGTTCGGGAGGAGAGACGACTCAGAACGGAGAGTACTCCAACAGGGATATTTCGAGAGGAATTCAACTCCTTATTTTGGACTTCCCATCCCTATTCTTGGCCGGTTATAGGGTGGCCTAGTGATTTAGAGGGTATCACTCGTCAGGAAGCACTAGATTATTTCAGTGTTAATTACGCACCCAACAACCTTGCTGTGTGCCTTGTAGGGGATTTTGATTCCCAAGAGGCAAGAAAACTTGCTGAAAAGTATTTTGGGACTCTAAAAAGGAGTTCTGTCTTGCAACCTTCAGTTCGAACGCGTGAGGTTGAACAGATGGCTGAAAAACGGATGATCGCTTATGCAGAGACTAATCCGGAGGTCGAGATCCGTTATCACACTGTTGCAGATGGTCATCGGGACGATGCTGCTCTAACGGTTGTCGGTGTAGTTTTGAGCGGTCGGACGGGCCGACTCTACAAGGCCTTGGTTGATGACCAAAAATTAGCAAACCAGGCTTCGGCAGTTCAAGATTCTGGTAAGTGGGCAGGTTCTTTTTCAATTACTGGGATAGCCAAGCCAGGCCATACTCCTGAGGAGCTTGAACAGGCCATATACAGAGAGCTGGATCGACTCAGAAAAAATCCCTTAGAAGATCGGGAGCTTCAAAAGATTAAGAATCGTTTTTCTGCAAATGAATTTCGGCGCATGGAGAACAATTTTTCCCTTATGTTTCAGCTATTAATTGCAGAGAACAATCGAGGTTGGAAAACCTTTAATACAGATCCTGCTAGAATTCAGGCGGTGACATCTGACGACATCCTTCAAGTAATGGGGAAATATTTCAAGAGAGAAAATCGGGCAGTTGGTATCTACTACACCAAGGAAATAAAGGACAAGGAATCAGAAGCCTTGGATCCTCTTTTGGCGAAGCTATCTCGTCAAGAACGAGCAGCCCTTCAACCTATTCTAGTAAATTTAGAGAAAACTTCTGGAGAGAAAATCCGAGAGCAACTGGTGCAGATGAATCAGGCTCAAAAGGAAATCCCAGAAGAAAAGCAAAGGATGTTAGAGGTTTTGAAGTCACTCTTGGAAAGGCGACTCAAGGAGCTAGAGGAGAGAGAAAAATGAGAAGAATGGTGTCTTTGATAGTGTTCATGATTTGTTGTTTTTCGGCGCCGTTTTTAGTAGCGGAAGATGACATTGTGGTGCATCCTAACCACTTGAGTTTTTCTCCACTTGAATATGATCCACCGCATGCAAATGTCCATCGACATACCCTTAAAAATGGAGTTGTTGGATTTTTTGTCGAAGATCACGATTTGCCGCTAATCAACGTGAGATTAGTTTTGAAAATAGGGTCTTATCTCGATCCACTTGATAAGCTAGGCTTGATTGATTGTGTTGTTTCGTTACTTAGATCGGGTGGGACGGCCCGTTGGACTGCAGAAGCCTTTGATGAAGAAGCAGACTTTTTAGCTGCTAATATTTTGACTTCAGCGAGTCTTACTTCCTCTAACGTGACACTAAATGTACAGACTAAAGATTTGGATAGGGGGTTAGACCTTCTTTTTGAAATGTTGAAAAATCCAGCTTTCGAGAAGAATCGTCTCAATCTTTACAAGAGTCGAGTCCTCCAAAACCTGCAACGAAGAAACGACCGAACTGACTCCATTGAGAGAAGAGAATGGGTCCGATTACTTAGAGGAGAGCACCCTAGTAGCGCGCAGGTCACCCGAGCTACGATTGAATCCCTTTCTGTTGAGGATCTAATCACTACTCATCGCAGTTATTTTCATCCAGGAAATTTTATTTTTGCGATATCAGGAGACTTTGACACAGATGAAATAAAACTTGAACTTGAACAGAGAATGGAGAACTGGGAGATTGGTGTAGCGACACAACCTATTAGTCCACCTAACTATCGTCCCTTTCCCGGTATTTACATGGTGAATAAACCAGATGTGAATCAGGGTCGGGTTTCGATTGGACACCTAGGAATAAAACATGGAAATCCAGACGAATTTGCAATTGATCTAATGAACGACATCTTGGGTGGTTCAGGATTTACCTCTAGGCTTATGAACCGAGTTCGTTCCGATGAAGGTCTAGCCTACAGTGCGGCTTCTAGTTTTTCTGCAGGTGCTTATTATCAGGGAACTTTTCGAGCAGCTTTCCAATCCAAATCGAGAACCTGTGCTCAAGCAATACAGATTGTTCTCGATGAAATTGAGAGAATGCGATCAGAAAAAGTAAGTCCCAGTGAACTGGAAACAGTAAGAAACAACGCTGTGGAGGTTTTTCCTCGTTTCTTCGCCTCGGCTCGAATCGTGGCTAGGACTTTTGCCATGGATCAACTCATAGGAAGAGAGTCTGACTATTGGCTTACCTATCGTGACCGTTTAAAGGAGGTCACAGTCGAAGATATTTTTCGAGTCGCTAAAAAATACCTTCAACCAGATCAACTTGTGATACTAGTGATAGGTAATGTAGAGGAAATATTGAAAGGGAATCCCGACAAACCTGAGTACTCTTTGGAGAAACTGTTTTCTACTACAGAGATCCGAAAAATCCCTCTTCCTGATCCAGAAACTATGATCTATTCGGAAAAGTAAAACAATCGGTTGGTGATCCTAAAGGGAGGAGTAATAGTGTCTGACCTATTCGAACTTTTCCCTTTTATTCATTCAAGGAAGTTTCCAGAGATTCATGGTCTCTGATCATATAAAAAACAATTGAAGATTGTTTCTATAATGTTCTTAAGCAAGTTCAAAGTAAGATAAGCCAATCATAACCGTATTAGGTATATCTGAGGAAGAGTAATTCTTGACGGATTTAAAATACTCAGGAGTAAAAGTTTTTATTGGCATTAAACTGAATCAATTTATTGAGATTAAAATAGAATTTAAACTTAATTTATAGGCCTTGAGTCTATGTGCCTGTTTTAGAATTTTGAATTTCAGGGGGGATGCCGTCCAAAGTCACTCCGTGTTATTCTCCAAGGATTGTGACTCTGCAAGAATTTAAGGACTCCTGTTCCCAAGAGAACCCTCCAGAAGGCCTTTCCAGGCCTCTAATGGCCCTTTGGTATTATTTCAAAGGGGATTGGGAACGTTCTCACGAAATTGCACAAGAAATTAACAGCAAGATCGGCTACCGAATTCACGGATATCTACACCAAAAAGAAGGAGATCTTCACAATGCAGCCTACTGGTACAGGAGAGCATCACAATTGGGAAAGAAAATGAGCAGTTTTGAGCACGAGTGGGAAGAGATTGCTATAAGTATACTAAAGGTGAGTAAATTTGGTGATTAGATGAAGGCTACTAATATAGCTTTAAGAAAGGTTGGAGATGGCCGAAGAATTTCTTCTTCAGATGCTCTGAGACTTCTGGAGTCGTCACAGTTTAACTGTATTACGGCAGCTGCTGACAAAGTACGCCGTCGAGTACATCCAGACGGTGAAGTATCTTTTCTGATTGATAGAAATATCAGCTACACGAATGTATGCGTGGCTAGGTGTACTTTTTGTAATTTTTATGCCAAGCCCAAGACATCGAAAGGGTACTTGCTCAAAAAACAAGAAATTTTTGGGAAAATTGAGGAAACCATCCGTTTAGGTGGAACAGGAATTTTAATGCAAGGTGGCATGAATCCTGATTTAAAGATCGACTATTATGAAGATCTTTTACTTTCAATTCGAAATCGATTCAAGATCCATCTGCACTGCTTTTCACCGCCTGAGATTGTGGTTTTGGCTCGACTCAGCCGTATTTCTGTAAGAGAAGCGATACAAAGACTAAAGGCGGCTGGACTCGACTCTATACCTGGTGGTGGGGCAGAGATTCTCACAGAACGGATGCGAACAGAGATCAGTCCTGGTAAGTGTAGTGCTAAGGAGTGGTTAGAAGTTATGAGGGTTGCCCATGAAGAAGAGATACATTCTACAGCTACCATGATGATGGGAGGGGGAGAGACTTTGCTGGAACGAGTAGAGCACTTGAGCCGGATTCGTTCTCTACAGGATGAAACTGGCGGATTTGTGGCATTTATTCCTTGGAATGTCCAGCTTGAGAATACACCCATGAGTGCACAGATAAGCGAGTCGGTTGGGACAGTTGAGTATTTGAAGCTGCTTGCTGTCAGCCGAATTTTTCTTGACAACATTCCAAACATCCAGGTTTCATGGCTAACTCAGGGATTAGCTGTGTCCCAGATAGCTCTTCATTGTGGTGCTAACGATGTAGGCAGTATAATGATTGAGGAGAACGTGATGAGCACGGCCGGAGCCTCTCATCAGGCATCTCGTTCTGATCTTGTCAAACTTATTGAGCAGGCAGGTTTCATTCCTACTCAACGGGATACACTTTACCGATCAGCTAAAAGATGGTCTGAAATCGAACGGATCAACTAAGAAAATTAATTATAGCTGAGATACTTATAACTTTGTCTCTGAAGTAAGATTGAATTTTGAAGGTTGGATAGAGGGCTTCTTTGGAGGGATCCTTTAGGATTTTGGCTTGCTGGACATCTCATGAACAACAAGCCCTACACTGGGCAGTTCAAAACTCCTGGTCATATTATTTCTTATCGAGTACTGGTGATGGTCAGGCTTTTTGAGGACAATATTGAGCAAGTGGACTCTACTATTTGGTAACCTAACAAAAGCATAATGAAAAACATTTCTATTAGGGAGCGATAAGGGTTGAAATCAGTTTTATACGGATGTATTGGAGCGTAATTGCCTTGAGGATCGAAATTCTGGATTTGTTGCATCTTGAGGCAAAATCCATTGAGTGATCGATTCCTTAAACCAAGTCGCCGCATCGATGTGAAACGACTTATGAAGAAGTTAGGAATCGGAAATTCTCGATCTTTTGAACAAGATATAGATCAGCCCCTTGAGGATTTGATCCTCGAAGCTGAACAAGCTAACCAGCACCTTCTAACCATTGTGGCCCGATTGCAATCCTACCGAAAACCCCGTTTACCAAGGGACACGCGGCTTCGCTGGTTGAAACAAGTCATGTTACGTATAATTATGGTTTACAGTAGGTATCAGGACCTATATAACAGTGCTAATGTTGCAGCCATTCAGGCTTTAAACGAGCGACTGGACTTCATTCAGCGCCAGATTGAATTGTTGACAGAACAGCAAAAGCAAGGATCAGAATAAAGGTCGTACTACCTCGTGTATCTCGATGTAGCTTTTATAACCCCTTTGTTTGGAGCTAACCTTTATGCGGGATCTGAGATCGCCGTATCAAGAGTTTTCCAGTCGCTTCCACAAGCCAAAGGAACAGTCTACTGCACTACTCTTAGGGACTTTAGAGACCGGTCTCCACGCTTTCAGGAAGGTGAAGAAAAATTAGGTAATCTGAAGGTGCTTCGATATCCACCAGATAGCCTAGATCAGGACCTCTTTACCCGATTGACAGAGAAAATGCAGCACGAGTCACTCACTGTTGAGGAAGAAATTCTATGGATTCAAAACTGTTTTAATAGCAGTAGTTTACTCGAAGACCTAAAAAAGAGTCGCCATGACGCCTATTTTTTTACTCCCTATATGCGGGCCACTACCTATTTTGGTGTTCTTCTCCACCCTTCAAAGAGTCTCCTCATACCCGCACTTCACAATGAAGCTCCGGCAAACTTTAAAATTTTTAAAAAGTGGTTTCCAAGAGTTGGGGGGTTGGCTTTTAATTCGGCATCAGAACAAAGTCTAGCTAACCATATGTTCGATCTAAGTGAAGTTCCCCAGAGGATCCTAGGCATTCCCATTCCGACTAAACCGGATCTTACAGACCTACCCCTGGAGAATCTATGTTTACCAGATAATCCGTATCTTCTCTATGTAGGTAGATTAGAACAGGGGAAGGGTGTTCACGAACTTTTCGATTGGGTCGAATCTATGCCGGAGATCGATCTAGTGGTGGTAGGAGAAGGAGATGTATCCGTTCCCAAAGGAACTGTTCGTCTCAAAAACCTGACGGAGGAGCAGCTGGGTCATTGTTATCAAAGGGCACTTGCTACATGTCAGCTTTCAGTCATGGAAAGTTTTTCTCAGGTTCTTTTTGAGTCATGGACATACGGAACTCCAGTTATTGTTAGCTCTTTGAGCGGTGTGACCTCTGAATTTTGCCTGAGGTCACATGGGGGGTTTCCGGTAGCTAATTTACATGAGTTTCGAACTAGTGTGGCCTATTTACAAGCTAATCTTCAGGAACGGGATATTTTGGGGAGCCAAGGCAAGGAGTTCACTAAGCGGTCTTTCTCTACCTCTGTCTTAGGTCTTCGCTTTCAAAGATTTTTCGAATATCTGGGAGTATCCGAAGAACTAAAAAGTATTCATTTTTTTCTTTATTCCCAAAATTTTTTACCAGGTGATGCTGTTGGGAATTATTTAGAGGCGATTGCCAAAGTTCTTAAGTCTCACGGGATAAAGTTTTCTATACATCTTGAAGAAGAAGTCGAGCGACCGCAGTATAGAAATATTGCTAGTTCGAAACCGCCACCGCCAGGCTCTGCTGGGATTCACTGGTTTCAGTATCCAGGTTACTATTCCCTTTTAAAGCATATAAAAACCTGTTCTGGTCCAACAATCCTAGACTTTCATGGAGTGACACCGGAATCTTTTTGGACTTCCAATGAACTTTCTGCTAGTCACCGTCATATTAATATGGCTAGGGAAGTAGATATGGTAGTAGTACACAGTGATTATTTAGCTCGAGAATTGGTTAAGAAACACGGTGTTCTCCCTGAATCAATTCAGCGTCTTCACTTAGGTGTTGATACCGATTTTTTTCATCTTGGTCCCCCGAAGAAATCATTGGTCAAAATGTTAGGATTTGAAGACCGGACTATTTTGCTCTACGTTGGAAGACTCGCTCCTAACAAGAGGATCGACCTTGTAATAAAAGCTCTTTCCATGCTCCCAGAAAAATACGTTTTGATTTTGGCCGGGGATAATCAGCGGCCTGAATATGCCGGAGTGATGGAAGAATGTCTGGAACTAGCTGTGAACCTAGGTTTAAGGAAACGAGTGAAGTTTGTTGGCAAGGTGGCTGACCAGAGGCTCTCGAATCTTTATCGTAGTGCTGATGTCTTTGTTTCAGCTAGCATGCATGAGGGTTTTGGAATGCCCTTTTTAGAAGCGATGGCCTCTGGATTGCCGTGCATAGGTAGTAATGCTACGGCCATTCCAGAAACAATGGATGGAGCTGGGATTTTGTTTGAACCGGAAAATGCAGAGGACCTGGCTCAGAAGATTGTTACCTTGTGTAGTGATATTGTGTTATACCAAAGTTGTATCCGCAAAGGGTTAGACCGGGCTGGGCAACTTTCACTTCAGAATTCCGGAGAAAAACTCCTCGAGATTTTACCCTGCCTTATCCAAAAACAATGAATTGTTTAGATTGATTCCATGGTATCCGAGAATTTAACAGTAATGCTTTAGCCCTTCCCCGTTTTGTCCAAGAGTGATTGGTATATAGCAAAAGTCCTTTTGGCGGTTGTGTCCCAGGAAAATTGTCCGGCTCTATCCAAAGCTTTTAGACTCAGGGCTTCTCTTTTTTCACTATCTTGGATCAGGTTGGCAAAGCAACTACTGATGTCGTCAATATCTTCTGGGTCAGCGGGGAGTCCCCCATCACCGACGACTTCAGGCAAGGAACCTCGATTGCCGAAGACAACGGGGATACCACACATCATAGCCTCGAGAGCAGGTAGTCCAAATCCCTCATAGTGGGAGACAAATGAGAAGCCAAGTGCTCCGGAATATAGAGCGGCTAGGTCTTTATCTGGGACAAAATTTGTAAAAATGATTTTGTCCCGTTGATTTTCAAGCTCGGACAGAAACTGATCGTATTTCCAGCCAAGTTGTCCCGCAATGACGAGATATACATTTGCATTTCCAATCTTTTCTTTGAGCTTCCCAAAAGCCTTAAGTGTATTTGTCAGGTTTTTTCTGGGTTCTAGGGTGGACAGGGTCAACAAGTAGTGGGCATCCTGGGGGATATTGTAGCGGTCTTTAAGGGAACGGATTACGGAGGGATTCCGTATAGGGAGAAAGATTGATGGGTTAGCAGCCTCGTAAATCGTAAACACACGGTCTGGGGACACATTGTAGAGATTAATAAGGTCGGTTTTTGCTGATTCTGAAACTGCGATAAATGTTGCTTCTTTCTTGACTGAAAATTGAAATCCTTGCTCGGCTCTGTCTACATTTTCCCAGGTATGGAACTCGGGGAACAGTCGATGAGTACAGTCATGAATTGTCACCAAATGGTGATGAGTTTTTTGATTCTCAATGAGGTTGAATGATTGGGGTAAAGTCAAGTGAATCAAGTCGTAATGTTTGCCCCGAGGCAGAGCAGAAACATGTGACTTTTCTATTTTTTTTGTGAGTTTAAATAGATGATCTATTTTCTTTAAGGGTTTTATCAAAAAAGGTGCTGTGGAGGTTATTATGTCAGCTGTTTTTTGCCGAAGCTTGGCCATTCTTTCGATGCTAGCCCTTTTTTCCCAATGGCGGTGAAGGTATCCTTCCAAATCTTGAGCTAGATCTGATAAGGGAAGTGCCTGGCCTCCAATTAGGACCTCGACTCCGAAGTCAAAGTTCTCTTGAACTTGGAGTCTATGTAGTCCCTTCAGAAGCTCTACAGTGTAACGAAAACAACCGTCTTTCTTTCCCTCTGCAAGCTTGAATCCTTCGATTAGTATACGTTTTTTTTCCATTCCAATTTTTCTGGTTTCTTCCGTAGGGCTTGTCCAAAAGTAGCCTATTGGTGGTTGTTGAGACTAGGGATAAGCGCTCCACTCTAGTGTTGTTGGACTAAAATTTTGAATTGAACAGTGCCTGATACCACTTTTGTTTCCTGGCCTGGGGACGTTTCCAGCAACCCTCTGTGTAACCAAATTTTTCCATTGTATCGCCATGCAAGTCCCAGAATAGTTGTTGCATGGGTTCAGGCATCTCGTCTTTCCAGGAGCCGGACTTGCCTCGTCGAAAGAATTTTTTTCTCCAGTTTTCCACTTTGTTTCTTTGTCCCTGATAGGGCATTCGCTTCTTTTGCAGATCTTCAAAAGTGGGGAGGCTCTCTATGTCAGGGTTTGGCAGATCCAGAATGCCGCGTAATTTTTCAATATTTCCGATTGGATCATTGATTAATTCCTCAAAATGGATAACGACTTCAGCGCGTTCACACCAGTCCTTTACATTGCGACTCCAACCTCCAAAAAAGGTACCGTCTTCTGCGCGAATAGCTTCATCCATATTTTGTAAATAATTGGAGCCTGGAGCGACAATGTCTTTGCGGTGATGAGCCATCGAAACAATGCTATCTCGTCCATCTCGAATAATATAAACAGCAGGGGCATTCGGATCACCTGCATCTAAGTCCTTTGGCTGCATGTGGGTCTTAATGACTGGATAGCTCAGAAATTTCTCCCAGCCATCTTCTCTTGTTTCAAGAGGGTCAAGATGCCCTGATTCAATCCCATAGACCTGATGGAGAACAATGCGAAAAAAAGTGTTTCCCGATCTGGGGAAAGAAGCTAGCCAAATCATATTTTGAGACGCTCTTTTCTCATGTTAATGGCTTCTTGATATAGGACTAAATCTTTCTCATTTAATTCTTTTATCAAGGAACGCTGATTTGGAGAAAGAGGAGGAATCTTCCGCTTGAAGTTCCTGTTTTCATTAACTTTTACTAAATCAAACTCCTGCCACTTTAGGCTTCTTCCGAGGTCCTGTACATCTGTTGCAAAATACTCTGTTAGGCCGACGAAAAATAAATCAGAAAGGGAAAGCCCTTTTAGAAAGAAAGACATCTGGTTTCTCTGGGCTGATCTTCGAACAAAATTTTCCAGTGTCATCTTGGATCCAAATAAAGGGATCTTTTTTTGCAGTGTTCGACGTAAACGATAACAGTAGTTGGAGAACACTCTCTCGATAGGATCCCTGAGCCAGGTCACTAATTTTGTCTTTTCGCCGAGATGGAGCTGGCGAACTTGTTCGTAACATAGGTGGCCATGCAGGACAGTCGCAGAATCCAATAAGTCCATAGTAACTACATCTTTTGGAGTTTTTAACTCACTGCGATTTAGTTTTTTCACCTTTCTTTTTTCGTAAACTTGGAAAAGAATTTCTCGAAATGATCTTCCCCCTGTTTTCGGAATATGTATGGAAATTAATTCCAGCATCACTTTTGTTATTGTGAGATTCTTTTCAAGCGAAGATCAAGGGCACAACGATAAATCTCTTCATCCTCTTTATTCAAAGCTCTGATTTCGTCCCGAACTTGCCTTGAGACCTGTTTATCCTCATAGCCCGACATATTTTCCCAAAAATGCGGGAAGCCTGGCCAATTCATCATGTGGCCAAGCTGAGAACAGTCTTCCCAAAACTTTTCCAGAATCCCAATGAAAAAAAAATTACTCAGATCCATCCCCGTCAAATGGTGACCCATTCGATTTCGAGCAGTAGTCCTACTAGCGTAATTCAGAAGTCCAACTTTTTTCATTTCGTTTTTTTCGATTCGATAGTAGTAGTTCGAGATGACCCTATCAACGGGGTTTCTTACCCAGCTGATCAACTTGACTTGAGTTGATAGTTCTACTTGTTGAGTGAGTTTAGAATAACGAAAATGTCCATGGAGCGCCCTGATACTACTTTTTACAGTTGTCGGAGTGAAGGTTTGATAGTTTTTTGGAAAGACTCTTTGTACCGCCTGGGGGCCGTATATATGTTCAAGTAGTCTCCAAAAACTAGTTCCGCCCGTCTTTGGGATGTGAATTGATATAATTTCCAATCGTTTTTTACGAAGCCATGCCATCAGCAGTTGTCCTTGTGAATCCCGAGCCTGGAGTGGTAGTAATTGATACCTTCCTGGACATTATCAGAAGCATAGATAATTTGTCCTTTTTCCATGATCTTGATGGACTGACACAGTCTGCTGACTCTCTGTGCCGAGTGGGAAGCAATAATAACGGTTGTTGACTCAGCTATCCGTTCTAATTCTCTGAAACATTTCAGCTTGAAGCGTTGATCTCCTACAGCTAGAGCTTCATCTATGAGGAATACGGTTGGTTTACTTTGAACGGCAATTGCAAAGCCTAGTCGAATTCGCATTCCACTTGAGTAAGTTGCAACTGGAGAGTCAATAAAGTCTTCCAATTCAGAGAAGTCGATAATGTCTGGTACAAAGGCATGAATGTGCTCTCGTTCCATGCCGAGGAGGGTAGCGTTTAAAAAGATGTTCTCGCGACCGGTCATATGAGGGTGAAATCCAGCTCCCAGAGCAATCAGGGATGCTATTCTTCCCTTTACTAGTATCTCTCCTCTATCAGGTGGAAGGATTCCTGCAAGCATTCGAAGTAGCGGTGTTTTACCGGATCCATTTTGTCCCATTAATCCAAGGATTCCTCCCCTTGCAATGTCAAAGGTAACATCTTTAATTGCCCAAAATTCATGTTTTCGAATTCGATAGTTGGGAGGAGAAAGGCCGGCCATAACTCTGAAAACATCACTTAGGCCATAAAACATCGATCTTTTTAAGTTTCTACAAAATTTTTTGGATACGCCTTTCAATGATATGACTAGCTGGTCCGTTTTCACTGAAGACAAAACAGTAGAGTTATAAGGAAAATTCTCTTTTTGCATCAAACTAGCATTCTTTCTACCAAACGGTTTTCTGTCACGTAAAAGACTCTGCATGCATAAAGGAATAAAATTACAGCTAAAAAAGAACTTATGAGAAATCCCTCTATGTCGTAGAGACGCCCGTAAAGGATTATGTCCCGTCCCGAGCAAACCAAGTGGGTCAAAGGATTGTAGTGGGCTATTTTTGCGAGAGTTGGACTTCCGGTCGAGGGTGCATAAATGATAGGAGAAAGCCAGATCATAAAGCCAAGAATGAGATCTAAGCCGTTTCTGACATCCAACGTGATCACTCCAAATACGGCGGTGATCAGTCCGATAGCAGCACCTATCAAGAAAAGAGGAATGAGAACCAGTGGAAGAAATAGGAGCTTCCAGCTAGGAACAACTCCAAAAAGGAACATTGTCCCTAAGTTGAGAAGAAAAAGGATAGAGAAATTTACCAATTGGAGTGCATTCTGCTCAAAAAGGTATACCTCGTGTGGAAAATTAACTTGCATCAGTAAGCTTCCAGCAGCCTTCAGAGTACTAGCAGATGCGGAATAAAACCCCATGAACAGTCCCCACATAGTCGTACCCACCAATACGTAAATAGGATAGGGGATGTCTAGGTCTCCAGCATTTAGTAGGCCTGATCGTCTCAAAACAACCCAGGCAATTACACCAACAATCGGTGAAAGAAAGACCCATGTTGGTCCAAGGAGAGACTTCTTGTAACTTCCAAAAAAGTCTCTTCGAAAAAGCTGACCGATTAACTCTCGATTAACCCACAAGGCTTTAGCCATTTGTTTCCAGGTTTCAAAGTGACTTAATTGAAAACGCTGGTTGGGTCGATAGATCCTCTCAGACACTTAATTCTCCTCGCCTAGGATCACCTTTTCTAATTTCCTAAGTTTTTTCCCTAAAGATCGGACGGACCGGAACAATTCTGGAAGGCGTTTCAGGAGGACAGTATTTCGCCTCCACAGTCCAGAATCCATCTCTGGAGATCCAGAAACTCGACTTCCAGCTTTTAAAGAATGCCCTATTCCTGTTTGACCTGTTGCGATTACATCGTCTTCAATTCTTAGGTGACCAGAAACTCCCACCTGACCGGCCAGCAAGACACGATTCCCCACATGGGTACTACCGGCTAGTCCCACCTGCGCGGCCAGGACTGTATTTGTCCCCACATGTGATCCGTGGCCGATTTGTACTAGGTTGTCAATCTTAGAGGAAGCCCCGATTCTTGTTTCTCCTACAGTTGCTCGATCGATACAAGTCTGTGCTCCGATTTCAACATTGTCCTCTAGGACAACATTGCCTGATTGTAATATCTTGTGAAAACTCCCATCTTCTTTAGGTGCAAAACCAAATCCATCTGCTCCAATCACTGCTCCATTTTGCAGGATGACACTATTTCCAATCTGGCAGTACTCTCTCACTACTGCGTGACTGTGAGCAACAAAGTTATTTCCAATTTGAGCATATGGATAGATGATGACGTTAGGATGGATAACAGAGTTTTTCCCAATAATTACTCCTTCTCCAATAACAACGTTAGCCCCAACAGAGTAGTTTTCCCCTAATTTTGCGGTTTCTGTGATGGTTGCTGTGGGGTGAATACCAGGGATTATTTCGGGGGGACTATAAAATAGCTCAATTGCCTTTGCAAAGGATAAGTACGGATTGATAGACAGGAGACAGGGGATTTTGGTCTGAGGGGACTCTAGAGATAAAATAATGGCTCCTGCCTTACAGCTTTTAATTTTGTCAGCATATTTTGGATTGGCAAGGAAAGTAATGTCGTTTGGGCCGGCATCTTCAATACCAGCAGCTCTAAAAATCTCTATATTCCCATCTCCGTTGAGATCACATTCTAGAGTGTTTGCGATTTCAGAAAGTTTCATTTTCCTTATTAACTCCTACCCTTTTCAGATGGAAATGATAACGTAAGACTCTTCTGAGTAATAGAGATCTGTTGGGAAATACACGTTTATCAGGACGGTTTGCACCTAACAGAGATTCTGGCCTAGGAAAAAGAAGGACGTTTATACTTCAAGAGATTCAGGATCTCGACTCTTTGAAATTGGTTTAGCCTCTCGAGAGATCTTAGGTAAACAATGAACTGGAGTCTAATGGCTAGGAAACACAAAGCTGCCAAGGCAGCCCGCAGTGTAAGTGCCGCGGTATTAATCAGCCGATTACTGGGATTAGTTCGGGAATTGACCATTGCAATGGTATTTGGGGCCGGGGCTATCACAGATGCTTGGCTGGTTGCTTTCCGTCTACCTGGCATGCTTCGTGATTTGGTAGCTGAAGGGGCTCTCAATTCAGCTTTCATGCCTACTTTTAATCGAGTGCTATCACGTCAGGGAGAAGGGGCTGCTTGGAGATTAGGAAGTTTAGTCATTAGCGCCTTGATGGTTCTATTAGGTGTGGTTTCAATAATCTTCTATGTTTTCTCTGATTGGTTTGTCTACCTTGTCGCCTTTGGATTTGGTCCGACAAGTAAGTTTGAGCTTACCTCGAGCTTGATTCGTATTATTTCACCCTTTCTACTATTGGTTGCTCTTGCTTCGGTGCTTATGGGGATGCTGAATTCCTTCGGACGTTTTTTCCTTCCGGCAGTAACTACGGCCTTTTTTAATGTGGCTATTGTAGGGTCAGCTATTTTTGCAGCACCGTGGCTTGAACGTCATGGATTTCCTGCAATTTATGCATTGGGGTTTGGTGCAGTAGCCGGTGGTGGAATGCAGATATTGATCCAATTGCCAACTTTATACAGGTTAGGATTCCGATTCCGATTTGGATTAAAATTACGACACCCGGATCTTGTCCGCATTGCAAGTCTGATCTGTCCTGCACTGCTTGGGGTGGGAGTTACTCAGTTTGCAATTATAATTAATACAATTTTAGCTTCTACTCTTGGTGACGGACCAATTTCGTGGCTGAGCTTTGCTTTTCGCATTATGTACCTTCCAATAGGTCTCTTCGGTGTGTCAATAGGTATCGTTAATTTGCGGGAAGTCTCTAGTTACGCTGCTGAAGAAAATTGGAGTGAACTTAAGAAAACAGTAGCTAACTCGGTGAAGATGGTTTCCTGTTTGGCAATTCCTTCATCGTTTGGTTTGATGATTCTGGCTGATCCGATTGTGGGCACAATATTTGAAAGAGGTCTCTTTAATGCAGTAGATAGACACAACACCGCCTCTGCTCTGATTTTGTACGCTATAGGATTGACTAGCTACAGCTGTGTCAAAATCTATGTTCCCACTTTTTATGCCCTTAATGATACTAGGTCACCTGTCCGTATAAGTATCATTACAGCGATTATTCACTTGGTGACCAACCTCTTTCTAATTTTCCTTATTTGTCCAGAGGGTTATGAGTTTCTTGGCCTTGCTCTTGCCACTTCATTTTCTCTATTGGTCAATCAGGCTCTATTAATTAGAAAACTAACTGAAAAACTAGGATCCTTTAGAAAACTGGGAGTGTTGAGGGTGGTACAGAAATCGTTGTTAGCGTCTTTAGTAATGGCTGGCTGTGTTTATGCTCTTTCCTCATGGCTTTCACTGGAGATAAGGGATGGAATCGATCGCTTTTTTGGGCTTTCCCTCTGTATAGCTGTTGGGGGTTCAGTTTATTTATTATTGGCTCTCGTACTACGTTTAGACGAGGTCAGGATTCTTTTAACAGGTGGGAAATACCAAAAAAATTGAATCTAAATCGGCAAGTCTTTGACAGTTTTTTGAATTATCTGAGAATTGAAAAGGGTCTTTCTGGAAATACTGTAAAGGCCTATTCTTTCGATATTGAAGAATTCCTGAAATTTTCCGAATTAGAACAGAAAGAACTAACTGGTATCCAGTATGTTGATCTGACTAATTTCCTTCAAGGACTTCAGGAACGCCTTTCTGCACGTTCGGTTATGAGAAAGATTGTAAGTTTAAGGGTCTTTTATAAGTTTCTGATTCTAGACGGTTATCTTACGGAGAACCCTGCTCAAAATCTGCACATGCCACGTTTTTGGCATACCCTTCCCAAATATCTAACTAAGCTTGAAATTGAGGCTTTAATGGCTTGTCCTAACCTCGGATCTCCTCATGGAATTAGAGACAGAGCCATGCTCGAAATGCTCTATGCAACTGGCCTCCGAATCACAGAGCTAATTCGTCTAAAGGTGGGAGAAGTCAACTTGGAAATTGGGATTTTACAGATTATTGGTAAAGGCGATAAGCAAAGACTGGTTCCCTTTGGAGAAACGGCACGTGATTGGTTACGTAAGTATATGCTCTCTTCGCGCTCCCGTTTTCTGAAGGGATGTACTTCTCGCTTTGTTTTTCTAACACAGCAGAGACGTCCTATGAGCCGACAGTATTTTTGGATCCTACTCAACCGTTATGCTAGGTCTCTAGGCTGGAAAAAGAAGTTAAATCCCCATATGCTCCGACATAGTTTTGCCACCCATATGCTTGAAAATGGAGCTGACCTGAGGGCGGTTCAGATTATGCTGGGTCATGCTGATATCTCTACCACTCAGATCTACACACATGTCACGCGTCAGCACCTCAAGGAGGTCTATGCTCGAACGCATCCTAGAGCTAAAAAGTAAATCCTGTGAAAAGGCTCTAATTTATTTCGATTTTGAACTTGTTATAAGGATTTTACCTCAGATAATATTCTGAAAATAAGAACCTAGTATACTCCGATTAATTTCCACCATAGGGATCCGATTCCTAGCCAGACAACTAGGTGTAATAGCGAAAGAAGAAAGCCAATTTTCCACCAGTCTCTAAGCTCAATATATCCTGAGCCGAACAGAATAGGGCCTGCACCGTCTCCGTAGTGGGTCAAGCAGGCATAGAGGTTGGAGAAAAAAGCTAGTGCCAGAGCGGAGAGAAGGGGAGGTACTCCGGCCGAAACTGCCAATATGACAAATGCTGTGTAGAGGGTGACAATTTGGGCTGTCATGCTAGCGAATAGGTAGTGAAGATACATGTAAAGAGCAGTTATGAGAACAAGTACTAATATATAGTTCCAATTTTCCAAATATGCTCCCAGTTCAGGAACGAGTTTCTGAATTACCTGACTATCAGAAACTGCACTAGAAATAGACAGGATCCCTCCGAACCAGATAAAGGTTTCCCAGGCTGAAGATTCTCTTGTGATGTCCTTTTTATTCAGAACTCCGGTTGTCAGCAGCAAGCAGATGGCACAAAAAGCAGCTGCAACCGTAGAAATTCCATGCCAGCTAGCGGTAGTCCAAGTTAGTGCGAGCAGAAAGAAAATTCCGGCTAGGATTTTTTCATTGCGACTCATTAGACCAAGAGAAATAAGTTCACGACTTGCGAAAAGCTGGGCTTTTTGGGTTCTATGAATCTTAGGGGGGTAAATCACATAGATGAACCACGGGACCAAAAATATTGAGCAAATTCCTGGAACAGAAGCTGCCTGAAACCATGTTACCCAATCCAATTCTGCGCCAACAGTTTGCAATGCAAGTTTAGCCGACAGACCATTAGCTGCCATAGCAGTTAGAAACATTGCACTAGTAACGATGTTTGATTGGTAGACCGTGAACAAGATGTAAGCACCAATTCGTCTTGATGTTTTACCCGGTTGGGAGCCGAATTCAAAAACGAGGCTCTTGGCAATTGGATAGATGATGCCGCCAACCCTTGCTGTGCTGGAAGGTGTTATAGGTGCCAGAAGCAGATCAGAGAAAGCAAAACAGTAGCCCAAGCGCAGAGAACTTGAACCTAGTCTCTGAATGAGAATTAAGGCAATTCTTCTGCCAAGGCCAGTCTTAACGAAGCTGCGAGCAAAGATAAATGCCATGAGTACAATCCAGGTAACACTGGACGAATAGCCTTTTAATCCTTGTTCTAGCGTTATGATCTGGAAAGCCATCCCAAGTGCCAGGGATATCAGAACAATAACGACAATGGGAAATCGGTTCGAGAGAATTGCTGCAATCGTTCCCAAAAATAAAAAAAAGGTGTTTTTTTGAGCGGTGGTGATTCCAAGCAAATCTGGTAGGAAGTGGGGCAGAACGACAACCAAAACACAGAAAATAGTTAAAGAAACGATGCTCGAAAACTTCATGTAATGAGTGTAGCAGGTGCTAGAACTTTCCCTCTGCAAGAATTTTCTAAGGCCAGCGATAAGAACTAGGAAGTTTTTAATAAGGACAAGTCTGAATTTATTGAATACATGCTGTCTTGAACTTAGGGGTTAATATGTTTGTTAAAAAGTTAGCATTAAGGATGAAACATTGGGGGGTGTAAGCCGTAATTAACCTTGAAGGTCACAAAAATGGGCTTATTAACATAGTGAAAATCACACTTACATTAATATTTATCCTTTCCACATCTCAACTCTTTTCTCAGATCTCCAGAGTTGTCGGAAGTTATCCTTGGCGTCCTCATCCAACAAAACAACGACATAGAAATGTAGAAGTTGTTGAAAATTTGGACTGGGGTTTCGAAGCAGCAGCCCATTTGCTAAGAAGGGGTGGTTTCAGTGCACCACCAGAAGAGATCGGACGGATTGTAGGAAAGGGGTTCCCGGATGCTCTTGAGGAATTATTTAAGCAGGACGAGGTTGATGATTCAGAGATGGAAGCTGGGCTAGCAGAAAAAAATTTACAACTCATCCGACAAAATCAAAATGGTCGCTACCGCACTAATGTGGATACTCTCCAGCAATGGTGGCTTTATCGGATGATCAACAGTAAGCATCAGTTGTTAGAGAAAATGACTTTTTTTTGGCATGACCACTTCGCGACTTCTGTTCTACAGATCCATTTTGTTTTAGGAGCTCCCGAAGGTGACGATCCAATTATAGACGGTGAAACAGAGCCCTTGATGTTGATTCAGAATGGGACCCTTCGTAAACATGCGCTTGGAAACTTCAAGGAAATGGTTCATGAGATCGCACGGGATCCAGCTATGATTCTTTGGCTCAATAACGCAGAAAACCGAGTCGGGAAACCAAATGAGAACTGGGCCCGTGAGCGCTTTGAACTTTTTACCCTTGGGGAAAGTAGTGAAACTAATGCTTATACAGAAATGGATATCCAGGAAGCAGCCCGGGCTTTTACAGGTTGGACAATAGTACCACCCCGTTTGTCTACATCTAATTTGCCAGCCTTTGACTTTAGGTATTCTTCTCGATGGCACGATTTTGAACCAAAGACAGTTCTAGATGAGGTTATTGTCTCTGCTGGGGGACAAGCTTCAATCATCGATGGAGATCGGGTAATTGATCTGATCTTCGAACAAACACAGACTGCTATTTTTATTACTAAAAAATTGTGGGAATATTTTGTGTATCCCAATCCGGATGAACAGATTGTAGAGGAATTAGCTGGAGTCTTTCGCTCCGAAAATTACGAAATTTCTCCCTTGATGAAGGCTATTTTTTCTCACCCACAGTTTATGTCTGTTAAGGCCCTTCGTTCTAAGATTAAGAGTCCGATTGAATTTGCTGTAGGTGCCTTTCGTGAACTTGGAGTTAAAGATCCAAGAAATTTATCCAGGCTTTCTGAAAGATTTGGACTTGGACAACAATTGTTTGCTCCTCCTGATGTGGGTGGTTGGACAAACGATGAGGGTTGGATCAACACAGGCACCATAATCGGTCGTTATAACTTCATGACTTTTTTGAGTTGCAACCGTGGGAGAAGTTTCCAGGGCTTACCTACTATGAATAGAGATGCTCGCTTTGATGTGATTTGTCATGGTCGCCAGGCAGAAGATCAGATTGACATTGAGAAAATCATAGAAACCAATAATCTCCAGTCTGCAGCTGATATCGTTCACTACTTTGGTACTGCTTTGTTACAGGGTAGTCATACATTAGACGATCTCTATATTCTGGAGGAGTATATGAATACGGGGTTAGATGGACTTCCTGACCCGTTTGATATTAATGATCCTCAGATAGTGGACACTAAAGTAAGGGGAGTAATCTTTCTACTCTCTCTCCTACCAACATATCAACTCAACTAGGAGTAAGGTGTGAATAGAAACACGAGAAGAAACTTTATTAAAAATTTCACTTTTTTGTCCACAGCCTCTGTGGTTCCTTCTTTTCTAGTAAAAAGTGTTCAAGGATCCATGCAGACGGGAATGGATAACACTGAGTTTGGAAACCCCAACCGGATCATGGTAGTCATAGAATTTGCCGGTGGAAATGATGGTCTAAATACGGTGATTCCTTATACGAATGACTACTACCTATCTTCACGACCTGACTTGGGATTGGGTAGTGTCCCCAATCTTCTTACTTTGGATCAGGAATACGCTCTTCACCCAGCCATGAGTGGGTTCAAGGAAATGTGGGACAATGATCTATTAACAATTGTTCACGGAGTGGGCTATCCAAACCCAAATCGCTCCCATTTTCGCTCCCGTGATATTTGGCATACAGCAGAGCCCGAAAATGTTAAGACAGACGGTTGGTTGGCAAAGTACTTCAACAGTTTAGAGAATCCAGATGCGCTCGTAGGTTTGAATATTGGAGGATCAGTACCTCGGTCGATGATCTCTTCGGAGGGATCTTCCCCTTCTATCCTCAACATAGATACGTACCAGATTCAAACGGATCCATTTCATCCTGAAGATTATTCCAACAAAAACTCTGCTTTTCAGAAACTGATGGCACAGCCACAGAAAAAGTTTAGTTTTCAAGATTATGTCAGTGAAACAATTCTGGATGCCACAGCTAGTTCGATTGCCTTGATCGAAGGTCGAGACAAATATTCGAGCATTATTGAATACCCCAACTCGGCTTTTGCGAGAAATATGAAGACTATTGCTCAGATAATTGCAGCCGATCTAGATGTCATGGTTTTCTACACTAGAATAGGTGGTTTTGACACTCATGCTAATCAGGTAGTGGCTGGAAACTCTCTCCAGGGTATTCACGCAAACCTTCTCGATGATGTTTCTCAGAGTATTAAGGCATTCTATGATGACATGGTAGAAATGGGTCGAGATAAAGATGTAGTGGTCTTTACTTGGTCAGAATTTGGTCGTCGTTTGCACGACAACGGAAGCTTGGGAACAGATCATGGAACAGCTAATGAGATGTTTGTGATTGGAGATCCAGCCAATGTCCAAAGTGGATATGCTGGGATATATCCTTCACTTGCACCTGATGCACTGGATCAAACTGGAGATATGGTCTACACAATTGACTTCAGATCTGTTTATTCCCATTTGATTTCTAGTTGGTTAGGAGCAGATGCGACTTCAGTGATAGATGGAGACTTCACTGATCCTTCCATCGATTTCATCAAAATGGCATAAAAGGGATTAGAAGAAAACCTATTCTGTTCCCAAAATCAAGAGGTTTGACCAGCTATTTAAGAAGCGGTCGGTGGGTAATTTCACCACTGGCTGCTACCATTCTTCTGGTGGGTGATTCAATAACAGTAGGACTTTTGTTTGGGGGACAGTCGGTTGAGCACGAAGTGTCCTTGCAGTCCATGCAAAACATTGTTGATGCTATGGAACCTATTGGCATGGATCCTGTTTTGATTGCAGTTGACAAACAAGGGCGTTGGCATCTTTGCGAAAATGACGCTTTTTTGGAAAATCCACAGGATCCAGAAAAGATTTCTCTAAGTTCAAATATCTGCAACCAAGTAATACTCTTGCCTTGGAATTCTGGAAACCAGATTATCCGTGTAACAGATGGAAAAGTCTGCGGAAAAGTAGATGTTATTTTTCCAGTTTTGCATGGTCCCTACGGTGAGGACGGAACGATTCAGGGTCATCTCAAGCTTTCCCAGATACCTTTTGTCGGTTGTGGTGTTCTTTCCTCAGCACTTGCCATGGACAAGGGAATTTCAAAAAAACTTCTTGCTCAGGCCCGTATTCCTCATGCGGCAGGTGAGTGCCTACATCGCGGGGAATTCTCAAGGGAAAGAATTGCTAAACTTGTGTCCGACCTTGGCTTGCCCCTTTTTGTGAAACCGGCGAATTTAGGGTCATCGGTTGGAATATCCCATGTCGGTGGATTACAAGAATTAGAGGAAGCTCTAGAGACAGCTTTTCAATTCGATCATCGAGTTATTGTGGAAGAAGAGGTAAGAGGGCAGGAAGTAGAATGTGCCGTTTTGGGAAATGAGAGACCACGAACTTCTGTTGTGGGTGAGATCATTCCCAGAAAGGACTTTTATTCTTATGCTGCAAAATATTTGGATCCAGACGGAGCTGAACTATTGATTCCTGCACGGATTTCAAATGAGCAGGCTGCTTGTGTCAGAGAATTGGCCCAAACGATTTTCCAACTTTTCAATTGCAGGGGAATGGCCCGTGTAGATTTTTTTGTTACTTCTGAGAAAATTGTAGTCAATGAGATCAACACGATTCCAGGCTTTACAAAAATTAGTATGTACCCCAGGCTGTGGGAAGCAACTGGAATCTCTTATTCAAAACTCATAAAGTGCCTAGTAGAATTGGCATTTGAGAATTCGGTCATAGATCGCCAGCTCCGGACTTCGCTCTAGTTCTTTTCATTATCCTGGGGATGTTTGATCTTTCTCAGGAATCGAAATTTAATTTTTTCTTCTGATAAACCATTAACCATCTGTGATACATCCCTCGGAAGCAGATTGAACCGATGAGACGTACTTATATAGAGTTCCAGCTGAGGTTTTGAGGCTAGGAGGCGACCAGAGATTGGCACGCGTTTCCAGTTCTTCAGCAGTTAATCCTACTTCTAGAGTTCGAGCTAGAGCATCAATTTTGATAGGATCTCCATCCTCTAGTAGAGCAATAGGTCCTCCATCCTGAGCTTCTGGCGTGATGTGTCCAATGATGAAACCATGAGATCCTCCTGAAAAACGTCCGTCTGTAAGCAAGGCAACAGTTTCACCTAAACCTGCACCAACAATGGCAGAGGTTGGTGTAAGCATTTCAGGCATACCCGGTCCCCCTTTAGGACCTTCATAACGAATAACTACTACATCTCCAGGTTGAATTTTATTTTCTTTCAAGGCTGTAAGCATTTCTTCTTCTGAGTTAAATACTCGGGCGGGACCTGAAAACTGTAGTCCTTCCTTACCAGTAATCTTAGCAACTGCTCCCTCCGGTGCAAGATTGCCTCTCAAAATCTGCAAGTGACCAGTTGGTTTTAGGGGTTTCTCTATAGGGTGGACGAGATCCTGTTTGGAGGGAAGGTCCTTTACATTACGAAGATTTTCCTCGATTGTTTGCCCAGTTACAGTCATGCAGGATCCGTCGAGAAAACCTTTTTGTAGAAGATATTTCATCACGACCGGAGTACCGCCTAGCTCATGCAGATCTTGCATCATATACCGACCGCTTGGCTTGAGGTCAGCCAAATAGGGAACTGAATCGCTCACCTCCTGAAAATCATCTATGGTTAGCTTAATATCGGAACTATGTGCCATAGCAATAAGATGAAGAACAGCATTGGTGGAGCCACCTAGGGCCATTACGAGCACCATAGCATTGCGAAAAGCTTCAGGGGTCATAATGTCACGAGGACGGATATCTCTTTCTAACAGTAACCGGATTGCTGCACCAGCTTTTCTACATTCCTCAAACTTATTTTTGTTCTCAGCTGGTGTCGAAGAGCTAGAGGGAAGAGACATCCCTAGTGCCTCGATTGCTGAAGACATAGTATTAGCTGTGTACATGCCTCCACATGCTCCAGCTCCAGGACAGCTAAGTTGAACGATTTTCTTCCTTTCTTCATCATCGATCTTTCCGGACAAATATTCTCCATAACTCTGAAAAGCAGAAACAATGTCTAGTTTTTGGTTGTTCCAAAGTCCTGGAGCAATAGTTCCACCGTAAATCATCAAGGATGGCCGATTAACTCTAGCCATTGCCATCAGGCAGCCTGGCATATTTTTGTCACATCCTGGAATTGAAATATTGGCATCGTACCATTGAGCACACATCATCGTTTCGATTGAATCAGCAATAATTTCCCGAGATTGCAGAGAATAGCTCATTCCCTTGGTCCCCATAGAAATTCCGTCGCTCACTCCTATTGTGTTGAACCGCATACCTACCAGACCTGCCTTAACAACACCTTTCTTAACCTCAGCGGCAAGATCGTTGAGGTGCATATTGCAGGTATTACCTTCATACCACATACTGGCAATTCCAACCTGTGGTTTAAGCATATCTTCTTCTTTCAATCCGGTTCCGAAAAGCATCGCTTGTGATGCTCCTTGAGATCTAGGTTCAGTTACATGTGAGCTGTGGCGATTCAATTTGTCTTTCATCCTTCTCCTTTGCGGTTCCTAGGCTTTGTTTTATATTGTTTGTCCCAAAATGTGTTTTCGATTTAAATTGTTTTCTTATCCAGAAGTTAGAGGTCCCGTTGGGAAGTCTCCGAAATCAAACTCAATATTTTTCATCCATTTCATTAGTACTTCCTTGGTTAAATACGGTAATGTTTTTGGAGGAGATCTATGATGTACATTAGTGCCAATAAGGAGAAGGAAAATTGAAATATTATTAACTGCCAATGAAAAGGGGTAGACCAAAACAAGTCTCCACCAAAAATGTACTTGGCGTTTAGCAATCCCATCTCTTTTCTCCAATGTATTAGTCTCTAAACAGTCTTAAGTCTTGATCTGGTTTTTTCGCACTAACAAGAAACTTTAACGTACTTTAACAAGGAAATACTAAAATAGTGGGTGTGATTCGAAAACGCTGGTTTAATAAGCTCCATTGGAAGATTTTAGCTGGCCTTTTCCTGGGAGTCATTTATGGTGTGGTAGCAGCTATGAATGGCTGGGACCAGTTTACTAGTGATTGGATTACTCCGATAGGTGTTATATTTGTTAACCTTCTCAAGCTAATTGCTGTTCCCTTGGTTTTGGCCTCCCTAGTATGTGGAGTAGCTTCACTCTCTGATTTGCGGAAACTTTCTCGCATCGGTGGAAAAACCATTCTAATTTATATTGTGACGACAGTAATATCTGTTTGCATAGGTCTGTTTCTTGCCAATGTTATCAAGCCTGGCAATCAAGTTCCCCCAAAAATAAAAAACCAGCTTCAACAAGTTTATCAAGAGGATGTCAAAGTCCGTTCTAAGCAGGCGAATACAACTCGTGAGAAAGTTGCTTTGCAGGTGCTTGTGGATATAGTTCCCCAGAATTTTTTTGGAGCGGCTTCTGATAATCGAAACATGCTGCAAATTGTCTTTTTCTCTGTCCTGTTAGGTATTGGGATTGTCCAAGTAAGACGAGACAAGGTACAGCATCTATTGAGCTTCTTTGAGGGATTAAATGAGGTAATCGTACGGTTAGTAGATTTAGTGATGAGGATGGCACCTGTAGGTGTTTTTGCCTTGATTTCCGGGACACTTACAAGACTGACAGCTGACAATTCAACCAGCATATTAGAGTTATTAGGGGCTCTTGGCATGTATTGTGCCGTCGTTATTTTTGGTTTAATTCTGCATGTGGTGCTGACCTACGGTTTTATATTGAGATTACTAACTCCTGTATCTTTTAAAACCTTCCATCGTGCTATTGTCCCAGCTCAGTTACTAGCCTTTTCAACAAGCTCAAGCGCCGCAACTCTTCCGATTACTATGGAACGTTGCGAAGAAAAGTTGGGAATATCTGATAGGATTTCCTCTTTTGTGCTTCCTCTTGGAGCAACCATAAATATGGATGGGACTGCTCTTTACCAGTCTGTTGCAGCAGTATTTATAGCTCAGGCAATGGGGCTGAGCCTGGATTTTACAGACCAACTAACAATTATTTTTACTGCAGTGCTAGCCTCGATAGGGACGGCTGCGGTTCCTAGTGCAGGCATAATCATGCTTGTCATCATTCTTGAATCTATTGGTGTGCCAGCAGCTGGAATTGCCTTGATTCTAGGTGTGGATCGTATCCTAGACATGTGTCGAACGGTTACCAATGTGACCGGGGATGCGACCGTTGCGACAGTAATTGCGGTGTCCGAAGGGCAAATTGAGAAGCTGAATTGATTTGGCATAGAAAAAAGACTAATAGGATTGGAGTTGTTGTGAAATATTGTAGTTTTGTTAAGGATTTGAATCACCCTTTGTAACCTTTCCGGATTTGTTTGAAGAATTTTTCTTGAAGACAGCTCTAAATGATGATTGCATCTGAGTAGTGTTTGGAACGTGGACTCAGGAAATGCTAGAGTTTTCGAAAATGGGACATCGTTTAAGTCGTATATATACACGTAAGGGTGACGGAGGGAAGACAAGTCTAGGAGATGGTAAGCGGGTAAGAAAGGATGATCTTCGGGTTGAAGCCTATGGTACTGTTGACGAGCTAAATAGTGTTATTGGATGTGTGCTGAGTCACACACTACCTAATCCGATATCTCAATGCTTAAAAAGAGTTCAACATGCCCTTTTTGATTTAGGGGGTGAGCTTTGCATTCCTGGACACTCGATAATGAAGTCTGAACAGGTTAAGGATTTGGAGGAAGAACTTGACCGGCTAAATCAAGATCTGGAGCCCCTTCAGGAGTTTATATTACCCGGTGGAACCGAAGCTGCGTCCTTATGTCATCTTGCCAGAACAGTTTGTCGAAGGGCGGAGCGATGTTTAGTCAAGCTTTTACATTGTACTGAGAGCGTAGATATGCATTTAGCTCTAAGTTACTTGAATCGGCTTTCGGATCTCCTCTTTGTGATAGCACGTTCCTTAAATAGAGAAAAAAAATGTCCTGATGTGCTCTGGGAACGGTAAAACTAGTGCATTTTCATGATAATTAACACTGCTGATACAGTTAAATTCCCCCCTCCGGCACTGCAGGGTATTAGTGGGCGGCACTTGAGGGATCTTCTAAATCATAACCGTATTTAGTTGCTTCTTGTTCCTTAATTTCTTCGATGGTTAGTGCAGAGTCAAGGGCTTCACTAGTGTCGGTCACACGATTATCATCTGTGCACAACTCAGCATCATTAGTATCAATCCAATCCTCGAGTTCGTCCGGGATTTCAGCTTCTGGGTAAATTGCATTAACAGGACAAAGGGCTACACATGCATCACAATCGATGCACTCATCTGGATTAATGATAAGCATATGAGGGTCTGTGATCTCGTAGAAGCAATCAACAGGACAGTCTGCCACACATTCGGTGTAGCGAGAGTTGACGCAACGTTCAGTGACTATGTAAGTCATCGATTTAGTTCCTCCAAAATGACTAATCTCGAATATGGCCCCATTAGCATCTTCAACTGCAAGAGCCACCATTTACTTTGAACTCTTCTTTTACAACATATCAGTGACAAGATAAACCCTATAACTGTTTCTTGTTCTAGTTTAATAGAAATTCTGTATTTTATTATTTTTGAAATAAGTGGGTTTTTAAAGGATTTTATTCAGGGTGTTCTCAGTGATTTTGTGCAGATTCGACAGTGTTCTCGGCGTTTGGCATTCAGAGTATGGCACGAAGGACATCGTTTATACATGTAGGAGGCAAAGGCCTGGGTGACAACAGCACTGATACCAAGAATCGCTGCTACGACTAATAAACTCAATAGGTTTTCCCACATCAGAAGTATTACTCATTGTTGAGGCCTATTTCCCCTCAGGAAAAGGATTTGGCCAGCTATTTTTTTGGAAGCATTGGGAAGCTTCTTTCATTAACCATTTAGTGATAATTGGATGAGGGAGTAGCCCTCGACCGTCGGAACGATACTCTAGATTCTTAAGAACCGACTCAATGGGACCAAATCCATAGACTCGAAAGGGTACGACAAGGACTTCGCCAATCTTACTTTCAACAGACACGAATTTACGGATTTTTGCTTCTGCAATCTTTTTTTTATGTTTCCAGTCCTCTCGTAGTGTCTCAATTCTGATTTTTCGAAAAGATCCGATATTCTGAATTGCTTTACTTAGCCTTTCAATACGCTCAATCCATTTGGAGTTGATATTGTCATCACCCTCACCATGTGCCAAAATTAAAACCGATTCATTAGATGGGTTACGGCTCAAGCTATTTACTCGTTCAGCCACTATCTGAGTAATCAAAGACGAATCATAGAGGCCTTTCTGTGTTAGAGCGAGAGCAGAGTTAAACTTAATGGGTTTCAAAGGGTGCTTCTTGCTCGATACAAGCATGTCCTCTAGTTGAACGGATTTGTTTCCCCTTGGTTCAGTCATATCCATAAAGTTGTCATGATGAAGGAAGTATTGGGGAGGTTCAGATCGTAGCCCTAGGAAGTATTCAGTTTGTTCCAAAAAAGAATCTCCGGAGACAAAAAGTCGGACTACTGCAATCCTTCTCACTCCTTTTTCTTCAAGGTTAGAAATTGCTTTCTGCAAAGATCCACGATGTGCCATTCCGAAAGCGATTTCAGTAGGACAGTAGTTAAGAAGAGGTGCGACGGCATTTGAAACAGCCTTGTTCCAATCTTGGCTACCCCCGTGAGCCATGATAATGACCCCAGAATGATTTGGATCCATAGCATAGATCGGATCTTCTAATTGGAAAGGGGACAATGCTATGAGACAAAAGAGACAGGTGAAAACTCGTGAGTATGTGGATGCCAATTCTTTAACTCTTAAGGTAACGATATAGAAAATACTACAAAACTTAAAAAACATTTTAACTGGAAAACAACAAGAGGGTAACTTTTTAATTTCTAATGTCGGAAGTAATTGTGAGAGCTAAGAATAATTGGGCATTTTGTATTAATGTTCAATGAGACGATTGGTCCATGATCTGTGGACAGGGGAAAAAATTGCATGCTAAAATTTATTCTTTCAAGGAAAGCGTCCCCATCGTCTAGCCAGGTCTAGGACACCGCCCTTTCACGGCGGCGACGGGGGTTCAAATCCCCCTGGGGACGCCAGTTTGATGCTTTTCCCTTTGATTAATTAGCAGTATCCTAGCTGGACAACAGAGATTTTGGAGGGAGTTCCCTAAAAGCAGTGCAGGCTGGTCATGTTTATATTACTGATGCTAATCAGTACATTAATTTATAGTGCTTGAACTTTGAGGTGTTTTCTCTACGATGAAAGTGTCTAATATCAGTTGAGTTCTTTTCTGTCAGAATGAGGTAATGATTTTGGGAAGTCCTCTCAATTGGAACAGTCGTAAATTGACAAAAGGATGGCAAAAAGGCGTCACAGCTTTTTACTATGGGTTAGGTTTTTCGGAAGAAGATTTTGACCGAGCCCAAATAGGCATAGGAACGCCCTTACTCGAGGGTAATTTGTGCAATGTACATGCCTATGAGCTAGCCCAGAAGCTAGTGGAAGGATGTAGGGATGCGGGACTGATCGGACTGCCGTTTGGAACACCTGGAGTCAGTGATAATATCACGCAGGGATATGAAGGGGGTAATGGCAGTCTTCCATCGCGAAACATGATTGCAAATGCTGCTGAATGCGTAGTTTCAGCACATGGATACGATGCATTGATCGGACTACATCACTGTGACAAAAATGGACCAGGGTTTGCAATGGCCTTGGCCCGACTTAATTTCCCCGGACTCTTGATTAGCGGAGGCAGTATTCAACCTGGCCACCACAAAGGTCAACATATTTCAATTCTTGATGTTTATGATTGGCAGGCTGCTGCTAGTGTAGGTGAAATGAGACAAGAAGAAGCAGATGAGATCCTAAGTAAAGCCTGTCCAGGTGCTGGAGGGTGTGCTGTGGCAGCCTCTTTTAATACCTGGGGAATTGCTATGGAAGCTATCGGTCTAATGCCCCCTTATAGCAGTTCGATCCCAGCTGTAGGCCCGGAAAAACGAGAAGAATGCCATCGCATAGGTAAAATGGTTCATAACTTATTAGCTATTGAACTTCACCCACACGACATCTTGACCAAGGAAGCATTTGCCAATGCAACCGTTGCTATAGCAGCGGCGGGAGGCTCTACTAATGGTGTTCTTCATTTGTTAGCTTTGGCTCAGGAGGCTTCAGTTTCCTTTGATCTGACTGATATCCAGTCTATCTTTCGCTCTACTCCGGTATTGGCTTGTTTTGCGCGACGAGGAAAATTTACTATGGTGGACTTACATCGACTGGGAGGGACGCCCCTTTTATTAAAACATTTACTAGATGCTGGATTACTGAAGGGGGATTGCATGACAGTGACCGGAAAAACGCAGGCCCAGAATCTGGCTCATGTAAGGAAAGTACCAGTAGGTCAGGAGTTGTTGACCTCAGTAGAAGAGCCATTTAAGCCGTTTGCAGACATGCAGATTTGCTTTGGAAACATTGCTCCTGGTGGCGTTGTTTTCAAGGTTTCTAGCATGCAAGATCCCAAGTTTCTGGGTACAGCAATTTGTTTTGATGATGCTAGGGATATTGTGCAAGCTGTTGAGTCAAAGCAGAGCAAACCAGGGAGGGTAATTGTACTGCGGAATCTAGGCCCAA
>CAZMUJ010000041.1:0-10255 GCA_964569605.1 uncultured Acidobacteriota bacterium | reverse complement strand
GTTACGATTGGCAGCGGTAGGTCCCAAGATAGCAACTGTGGGAGTTCCAACAGACACAGCCAAGTGAAGAGGGCCTGACTCACCGGCGACCATAAGGCGGGAACAACAGCAAAGAGCTGCAAGTTGTAGAATCGAAGTGGGGAAGGCTGTCAGAGTTGTTTTCCCAACGTCTCGTCTCATCTTTTCTACGAGATCCTCTTCTCCTGGTCCAAATGTTACAACCACGGGCAATCCCAATCGTTCTCTGATCATTCTTGCAAGGCGTCCGTAATCTGAAGCAGGCCATAGCTTTGTAACCCATCCTGCTCCAGGATTAATCAAGACTGGGTGTTTAACTCCCGCAGTGGAAAGTTTTTTCTCCACATAGTTGCGATCTTCAATAGGTATCTGAAAAGGGATCAAAGCCGAAGGAGCATCTTTTCCAACCAGTTGCTCGATCAATTCTAAATTGCTATTGATTACGTGTTGATTTAGATCGGATTCCCCCTCCTGTCTGTGACTGTAGAACCAACCTGTTCCCTTCTCCTTGAATCTTTCGGCTCGAAAACCCAGAATTTGATTGCGTCCTACAATTCTTGCTAACAGGGCAGACTTAACTAATCCCTGAAAATCGATTACAACGTCAAAGCATTCCTTTCTCAATGATTTTAGTAATCCAAGTAGATGTGGAGAATCTTTTAAAGCAGACCAACTTCCAATATCTATTGGCCACACTTTTTGTATTCCGGGAACGCAATTTAGAAGCGGAACATAAGAAGGATCTGACAACCAGTGTATTTGGGAGTTGGGCAGTCGAGCGTGGATCAATTGTTGGGCTGGAACAGTATGAAGGATATCACCGAGGGAGCCGAGTCTAACAATAAGGATTTTCTCGGGTTGGTTCATAATGGTCTTCAAATCCTAACTTTTTTTTGAATTCGTTCAAAAATTTTGGCACTTGATCTATCTTTGGAATCTCCCACAATGGCTATGCGTCCGCCATAACTTTGTACTATTTTTCGTTCTGGAACGGTCTCGACTGTATAATCAGTTCCCTTGGCATGGACTTCGGGTTGCAGTTTTTCAAGTAGGAAGTCAGCAGTTAAATCATCGAAAATCATAACGTTATCGACACACTCGAAAGCAGCAATCAACTCGGCCCTATCACTTACAGGGAACAAAGGTCGAGTTTCTCCTTTCAGTACCCTGACTGAACGATCACTATTGATAGCAACAAAAAGTATGTCACCTTCCACAGCTGCAGCAGTCAGGTAGCGAATGTGACCAACATGCAATAGGTCAAAGCAGCCGTTTGTAAAAACTACAGATTGCTTCTTTTCCATTGCCTTATTTCGTAAAGTGAGTGCCTGATCGAGAGAGACAAGTTTGGTCGTTAACGTCTTAGGCATCATGGACTGCTTGTTTAAGTTCGTCACTTGAAACTGTTGCGGTACCTTTTTTCATGACTACGAGACCTGCGGCCACGTTGGCAAGCCGGGCTGCATTTTGGAAACTGGCTCCAGCTGCTAGGCTGGCTGTGTATACAGCCGTAACCGTATCTCCGGCCCCAGTGACATCCGAAACTTCATCAGTCCCAAATGCAGGAATTTCTGTGATACGGTCCTTTTCAAACAAACTCATACCAAGTCTTCCTCGGGTAATAAGGAGTGCCTCCAGTTCCCATTCCTTCAAGAGCTGTTGACCTGTTCTGAGGAGTTTTTCTTGACTCTGACCGATCGAAAGGGAGATTGTTTTTTCTATTTCGCTGACGTTGGGGGTTATTGAAGTAGCTCCTGAAAAACGTGCTGGGTCAAACCGAGAATCAACTACAATCGGAATCTTGTGCTCTTGGGCTAATTTCAAAGCCCGAGCGGCAAGTGAAGGTGTTATGGTACCGAGGCTATAATCGGAAATAATAACCGCGTTAGTGTTTGGGAGAAAAACTTCTAAGTTTTTTAGCAAACGATCTTCGATTTGAGTCGTCAAAACATGTCTGTGTTCGTGGTCGAGTCGGACCACTTGTTGGCGGAAGGAATGGAAAGAACCTGCCATCAGGCGGCTTTTACAAGTTGTTTGCAACTCTGAGGAGAGTACTACTCCATCTGTGCAAATTGACTTGTCCCAGGCCGATAATACGTCCTGACCCCAGCGATCTTTTCCAAGGACTCCAATGGGAGTAACATGTCCACCTAAAGCCGCTACACTGGCAACTGTGTTTGCACCTCCACCTGGCCTCGAATTGGTTTTCCGATATTTTAATATGAGAACGGGAGCCTCCCGGGAGGTACGGGAAATTTCTCCAAAAACAAACTCATCGAGAAGAAAATCCCCCAGTACCAGTACATGAGTGTTATTGATAGCAGAAATCAAATTCTCAAGATCTTTCAATTATCTCTCCCAATATCCAATTGACAGCACTAAGAATGTCAGTTGCTTCGAAATCAGGCTCGGGCATTTCAGACCAGGAAACAACCCTATCCCTTTGATAAGAAGAATTTGTAATCAAGACGGTTCGACAGCCTGCTCTTTTTCCAGCCTCGATGTCACTTTCGGAATCACCGACCATAAAGCTATGAGCGAGAGACAGGCCTAGATCGTTTGCGGCTCGGACAATTAAACCTGGTTGAGGTTTGCGACAGACACAATTCTTGCGGTACGTTCCGTTCCCCTCTGTTGGATGATGTGGGCAGTAGTAGAAAGAGTTTAGGGAGCTCCCGAAGCATTTCAGTTGGCTTTGAATTTCGGAGTGAATTGACATCAGTTCTTCTTCACTCAGCAGCCCTCTCGCTATAGCTGATTGATTGGTGACCACGATACTTTTAATTTGATGTTGATTAAGTAGTCGCAGAGCCTTCCAAGTCTCATCGAAAAGTTGGATATCGGAGATCTCAGTCAAGTATTCTCTATGCTGAATAAGAGTCCCATCCCGGTCAAAAAAAATGGCCTTTTCTTGGGGAGCGGAAGCTCCCTTTATGTGCTTACCGTTAGGAAAACCTTTCATTTGATCTGTTTTCGCCATCTCCCAAGATTCTCGCAGGTTTGCCATTCACTTTCACTTTTTCTTGTCGCAAGTTTCAAAGTTCATAGAATGAATTAATAACTTTAAACCAGTAATAAATGATTGGAAACCATTTCCATTTTCTGGATAAAAAAGATTATTGGAGGAGGTTAAAAGTCTTTTTTTGAGATTAGGCCCTAGAAGAAAGTAGCAATCGGGCTGCTTCAAATACCTCCTGAATCGTGATCTGGTCGAAACAACGCAGGTCGATTGGACACTTTCGAAGCAGACAGGGACTGCACTTGACATGCTTGTGGATAACAATTGAGTTTTCACACAGTGGTCCGGTCGCAATTTCATCGGTTGAGCCAAAAAGAGCAACTTGAGGACGATTCAATGCTGCAGCTAGGTGCATCGGACCAGAATCGTTAGTTAGCAGCAGGTCGGATTGACTCAGAATTCCCATTAGAGTTGCAAGTGTCGTTTTCCCACTTAGGTTGTGCGCTTTTCTATTCATTTTTTGGACAACATGATCGGTTAGTTGTCGTTCCTGTCTAGTTCCTACCACGAGGATTTGTGCCCGTTCTTGACCCACAAGAAGGTCAGCTACTGCTGCATAGCGATCCAGAAACCACCGTTTTGCAGGACCAAACGCTGCCCCAGGACTCAATACCACAAGAGGATCATTGTGGTTGATACCAGCTTCTTTCAGAAGTCGTTTGGCTTCTTGGACTCCAGGAACGGGTGCCCTTAAGGTAATATCTGGAATATAATTCGGGCAGGTCAGATAGTCTGTTTCTGAGAATCCTAGTTGATGGATGAGATCCAAATAATAGAAGGCTTGATGAAGCCCAAGTTTCTTAGTCCTAGGTTTAGCAAGATTGGTTAGTAAAAATGACCGTCCGTCGGTTTGGTAGCCTGAGCGGACAGGAACCCGTGCCAGGAAAGATGACAGTGCAGAGGAGAAAGAATTAGGGAACAGGAGGACATAGTCCGAACCCCGCAAGGCCTTTGTTTCAGCTCTGAAGTTACTCCAATAGCTATTCTGATCCCAAGTGATGGTTTGATCCACAAAATCTTGTCCCTCAAACAAGTCTGTAACCCAACTATGACCTGCTAATATTAATCTAGAATCCGGATTTAATCGCCACAGTTCTTTGAGGGCGGCTATTGACATCACGCAATCCCCGATCCAATTACTTACAAGAACCAGTATTTTCCCCCCCATTCATATCTCTCCGGTAATAGTCATTTTCCTGCCATAAGATCCGCCAGTTCTTGTTGCCAAATTTTCATATATTCTGCCTGATCTTCGGGACGAGCCTCGATTTCAAATACTAGTATCTCACCTTTGTTGAAATGGAGAGATGTCAGGCGCACCGCATCTTTTTCTGTCGTTACTAAGCAATTAGCCCCCAAGACCTTTGCCCGATTTAAGGCTGTATCCAGTTCACTCTGTTGGAAAACGTGATGGTCCCTGAATAAAAACTGGTCCAAAACATAGATCTGATAGTGGGCAAGATCCTGCAGGAAAACCATCGGATTTCCGACAGCTGCTAGGACTATTACTTTTTGACCTTCTAGGTTCCGGACCGGAGAATATTTTCCTGTGGCAAGGTCTCGGATACCAGTGGCATCATGGTAGAAATAGCCAATAGTAACAGTGGGGTGGTAGCTTCGAACGATTCGTTCAATTTCGGCTGTTTCCGTGATTAGATGAGAGCGAGTGATGATGACCATGTCTGCCCTTGAGATAGCCTTAAGCGGTTCTCGCAGCCGGCCTTTAGGAAGAAGGTGGCCTTGGCCGAAGGGATCGGTTCCATCTATTAGAAGAATGTCCAGATCTCTAGCCAGTTCCAAATGCTGAAACCCATCGTCTAACAAATGAATGCAGTTCTCGTATAGATCTTCCACTGAACGGCCAGACTTAAAACGGTCTCTTCCTACTAGAATAGGAACACCTGACAGCTTTCGGGCTAGCATGTTCGGTTCATCTCCGGATTCCTCAGGCCCTAATAGTACCTTGTTTTTTCTAGAGACGAACGCTCCCTTTTTTTCGTACTGTCCACGGTAGCCCCGGCTCAAAATTACTGGTTGGTAGTGAAGCTTCTGGATAACCTTTGCCAGGTAGGATACAAATGGGGTTTTCCCCGTTCCACCAACAGTTAAGTTGCCAATGCTGATTACTGGAGAGTGAAGCTTTCTTGTATTAAGCACTCCCCATTTAAATAGAAGAAAACGAATCTCTATTCCGATCCGGTACAAAAGAGAGATGATATAAGTCATAGTTTTATTCGTTTTGCGAGTTTACGATCTCAGGTGCACATACCCGAATTAGATTGAGGGTTCGACGTATAGCTCCTTTGTTTTCCCGAACTACTGTCCTTGCATTTCGCCCTAACCATTCCCTCGTAGAGGTATCCCGGAGCAGGTCTTTCATTTTAGTCTCGAGCTCCAAGGAAGAATGAATTTGTAGAGCTCCGTATGAACGAAGAAAAACTTCTTTCATTTCTCGGAAGTTTTCCATATGCGGACCAAATATGATGGGTTTTTTGAAATGAGCAGCTTCTATTAGGTTGTGTCCACCAACTGGGATTAGAGTTCCTCCAATAAAAACAACATCAGCTATTTCATATAGGTGTGCAAGTTCTCCGATTGTATCAATTACAGCAATGTGAGGACTTGCTGATGAAACGCTGTCCATTTGAGAACGTCGAACGACAGTTAATGGAGTCTTGTTTAGAAGTTTTGTAACTGATTTGGCTCGGTGAGGATGTCGTGGTGCCAGTACCCACCGAAGTTGGTCGAACTCCTTGCGGAGTTCCAAAAATACATTTAATAGGGTTTCTTCCTCTCCTTCGTGGGTACTTCCACAAACCCAGATCAGACTGCCGTTCTCTTTTCCCAGAAGCATCCCTAAATCCTGACTGGCTTGAGTGGCTTGGAAATTATCCGGTAGAGAATAGTCGAATTTGAGGTTCCCAACCGTATGTGTTCGGTCTGAGATGCTACCCAAATTGATAGCCCTTTCCCGATCTTGACGACTCTGCATTCCCAGCTTACAAAAAGAAGTGAGCATTGATCTAGTAAGAAAGCCAAATTGACGGTAGCGTTTAAAGGATTGGTCAGAAAACCTTCCGTTGATTAAAAGTAGAGGGATCTCCCTTTTTTTTACACATCTTATGAAAGAGGGCCATAATTCTGTCTCAGTTAATATAATCAGGTCAGGGTCAATAGAACGAAGATAGCGAAGGCAGCTGAAGGCCCAGTCCAAAGGGAAAAAGAACACTGTTGCTTTTCCCCCAAAATGTTCTTGGGCAACTGTTTGGCCAGTCTGGGTTGTGGTTGAGATATAGAGACAATCGGAAGGGAGAGCTAAGCTTTCAACAAGTGTCCGGATGGAATTAACTTCACCAACTGAAACAGCATGAATCCAGACTCGACAACCTTTCTTAGATGTTATTTCTATCAGTTTTTTTGGTAAAAAGCCTCCGCGAATCAAAATTGGAATGGATTCTTTTTGGCCAAATAAAACCCTTATTAAATAAAAAGGAAAGTATAGAAGTAGGCCGAGAGTATAAAGGAAGGAGTAGAGATGATGTATAAGCCTCAGCATTCTTTTCTAAATTATGACTGTCTTCTAATAATCGTAATACGAGAGTTTAAGACTGACAACATTGCAGTGACAACTAAGGATTGTTGATGCGATTTTTATTTTCACTAAATTTAAACTCCCTGTATGTTTTACATATACAGGAACAACATTACTATTAAAGGTTTAATTTTTCTGTGTTAGGGTCCGCAAAGTGTAAGGGAATGAAAGGTAACTGGTGCTTGACAGGGAATCCTCTCTGGCTTAGTATTTACAGCTCGTTGTTTGACAGTAAAATGTTTATGTTTGGATGATGCTTCGGCATCTTTTTTTGTTTGTAGGAGTACTACTACTTGCCCACGTTTAACCAATTGGTGAGAAAAGGACGTAAGCAACAGAAGAGTAAGACCAAAAGCCCGGCACTTCAGGCTTGTCCCCAGAAAAGAGGAGTTTGTGTTCGTGTTTACACACAAACTCCAAAGAAACCAAACTCTGCTCTTCGGAAAGTGGCAAGGGTTCGGTTGACTAATGGGATAGAAGTCACTACATATATTCCAGGTGTGGGACACAATTTGCAAGAGCACTCGATTGTCTTGATTCGTGGAGGGAGAGTTAAAGATCTTCCAGGGGTTCGATATCATGTTGTTAGAGGAACTTTGGACGCAGTTGGAGTTGACGGCAGGAATCAGAGACGGTCTAAATACGGGACAAAGAAACCTAAGGGTTAGTTTTAGAAATTTAGTTAAGGGTTAGTTTTAGAAATTTAGTTTTAAAGCTGTACGGACATTAAGTGCAGTTTATTTTTCATACAAGCGGTTGATATGCCTAGACGTAGAGAAGTTCCTAGACGTTCCGTTACGCCAGATTCAGTCTATGGAAGTGAGTTGGTAGCGCGTTTTATTAACCAGTTGATGCATGGTGGAAAGAAAACTGTGTCAGAGCGCAGTTTTTACTCAGCGATGGACCTAATTCGAGAACGTTCTAATGATGATCCGGTCAAAATTTTTCGACGAGCGCTCGATAATGTTAAACCAATGGTTGAAACGAAATCTCGTCGAGTAGGTGGTTCTACCTATCAGATCCCGATGGAGGTCGGCGCCCGACGCCGGAGTTCTCTAGGAATTAGATGGTTGATCTCTTATGCGCGTGGTCGGCATGAAAGGACCATATCCCAACGTTTGGCTAATGAAATTATGGATGCCTCTAACAACCGAGGTGGAGCAGTCAAGAAGAAGGAGGATGTGCATCGTATGGCGGATGCCAACAAGGCTTTTGCACATTACCGCTGGTAATTCGACACACCTTGCTAGTGCAAGGCTCACGAATAACGGGCCACGGTTAGAAAATATCACGCCTTGCACTGGTTCTCACCACATCACAAATCATTGCATCTTCACTAATAGTCCGTCCAGAAGGACGGTAACTAGAGGAATAGGTGATTAGAGAAGTAGAAATGTCTAGAAAAACTCCATTGAGTGATACCAGAAACATCGGAATTATGGCGCACATAGATGCGGGTAAGACGACTTGTACAGAGAGAATCCTCTTTTATACCGGCATGACCTACAAATTAGGAGAAGTGCATGAGGGTACAGCGACTATGGATTGGATGGAGCAGGAACAGGAAAGAGGTATCACTATTACTTCTGCAGCCACAACCTGTAGGTGGAATGGAACTCGTATCAATATTATCGATACACCTGGACATGTGGATTTCACGGCGGAAGTAGAGCGATCGCTCAGGGTTTTGGATGGTGCGGTGGCGCTTTTTGATTCTGTGGCGGGGGTTGAACCCCAGTCGGAAGCAGTTTGGAGACAGGCGGAGAAGTATGGCGTTCCAAGAATAGCGTTTATGAACAAAATGGATCGACCCGGTGCTGATTTCATTGCTTCTATGGACTCGATTCGGAAAAAACTCGGTGCCCGTCCTGTTCCAGTGCAGATACCTCTTGGTCAGGAAGAAAACTTTGCAGGAGTGATCGACCTTGTAAAGATGAAAGCTGTTGTATACGAAACGGACACTTTAGGAGCAGATTTTGAGGTCCAGGAAATTCCGGAAACGCATCTAGGAGTGGCTACCGAATGGCGGAATAAAATGTTGGAACTCATAGTTGAAAACGACGACAGTCTTCTCGAGAAATATTTGGATGGAGAAGAGATTGAGTCAGCTGAACTATTAACTGCCATCCGGAAGGGAACCTGCCAACTTGATTTTACTCCGTGCCTATGTGGAAGCGCTTTTAAGAACAAAGGTATCCAGCCACTGCTAGATGGAATTGTGAAGTTCCTTCCCAGTCCACAAGACGTTTCTTCAATGAAGGGAATACACCCCGAAACTGATAAAGAACTAGAGCGTTTAGCCAACGATGAAGAACCCTTTTCTGGTCTGGTGTTTAAAATCATGACCGATCCTTTTGTAGGACAACTGGCTTTCATGCGTGTCTATTCTGGGACTTTGCAAACGGGAGGAAGGGTTCTGAGTAGTCGCAAGGGGAGTAAGGAAAGAGTTGGCAGGTTGCTTCGTATGCATGCCAACAAACGTGAGGAAGTGAAGCAGGTTTATTCAGGCGATATAATAGCTGTTGTTGGATTGAAAGGGGTAGTTACAGGTGATACGATTTGTGATCCTTCTAATCCGATCGTTCTGGAAGCGATGGATTTTCCTGAACCAGTAATATCGGTAGCGATTGAACCTAAAACTCGGGCCGATCAGGATAAGCTTGGTTTCTCACTGCAAAAAATGATGCAAGAAGATCCAACGTTTAAGGTTCATACTGATGAAGAAACTGGCCAGACAATCATCTCTGGGATGGGAGAGTTACACCTGGAAATAATCGTAGATAGACTACTCCGTGAATTTGATGCTCAAGCTAATGTGGGTAGACCTCAAGTGGCTTACAAGGAAACGATTCGGTCTTCAGCTAGTGGAGAGGGTCGCTTTGTCCGTCAGACAGGTGGTCGAGGTCAGTATGGTCATGTGAAGATCGAGATTGAGCCAGTACCCGGAGAAGGGTTTGTATTCGAGAATCGAATTGTTAGAGGAGCAATCCCAAAAGAATTTATAGGTCCTGTCGAAAAAGGGATACAAGAGGCTATGGAAAGCGGTATTCTTGCAGGTTACGAGATGCAGGACGTTAAAGTTACACTTCTTGATGGCTCTTTTCATGATGTTGATTCTTCTGAAGTGGCATTCAAGATTGCGGGATCAATGGCATTTAAGGAAGCCGCTGGAGCAGGAAATCCTGTTTTACTTGAGCCTGTAATGAATGTTCAAGTTGTAATGCCTACGGATGAAGACTATACAGGGGATGTGATCGGAGATTTAAGTGCTCGGCGTGGCAGAATTGGGCAGATGGATTCACAAGGAAAGAGTAGAGTGGTTTCGGCAGCGGTTCCTCTGTCTGAAATGTTTGGATATGCGACAAGCTTAAGGTCAATGACGCATGGCCGTGCAAATTATTCAATGCTTTTTGGTCATTTCGACGAAGTGCCAGGTCAGATTGCAACTGAGATTGTAGCTCGTAAAGGTTGATTAGTTTTCGAGCCTAGTTAGAATGTTTATAGAGGAAGTGAGAAGTAGTCATGGCAAAAGAAAAGTTTGAACGTACGAAGCCGCATGTAAACGTAGGAACAATAGGGCATGTGGATCATGGTAAGACGACACTGACAGCGGCGATTACGCAGGT
>CAZMUJ010000040.1:0-29120 GCA_964569605.1 uncultured Acidobacteriota bacterium | reverse complement strand
TTATGTTAAAACCCCATGTGGTCTCTCCAGCGTGGTACCTTAAGGTCCGAAAAGGGATAACAATTTCACTTTCCCAACCCCTTTTAGTGATTTGAGAACGAACCTTCCAAACCCCATCCCAATTAATATTAAAGGACGCCGACCCGCCTCTCTGGGCTCCACCTTGTCCAGCACGTCGGGGACCTCCACCACCTCGATGAAGTCCGGATTTTGAAACCTGTGAGTCAAACTGAACCCCTGAGGGATTGGTCCCAAAAATAAATCCATTTTGCCCATCATTAAATGTATCCAGTAGGATTTGAATGGAATCACTTTGACTAAGATTAGAGTCTCGATAGTTTTCGTTAACAACAATTTTGTGAGGTTCTGAGTCAAAACAAATGACACCAAAGTAAAGATTTATGTCATCAAAGCCAACCCGAACCTCAGTTTTCTGGGATGCAGGTTTTCCTTCGTCCGGATTTTGTTGAGTGAAATTAGTTGCTACTTCAAGTTTCTGCCACAACAATTCGTTAACGATTCCATCATGATGAAGTGGTGCTTCGATCCTGCTAGCAACTAAATTCGGTTTTATTGAAATCTTGGAGTGCTGGGAGAGAAGTGGTGTCGAAATAATTAATCCGAGAACAATAAGAATTTGAACGCTTCGGCAAAAATACGCCAAGAGACCAGGAACTAGATTTCCAATCATGTAAAGTGTCACTACTATTTTCTTAACTGATTTCAGTGATCAGAGAAACCAATCTAAAATCATCCATAATTAAGATCTTCTACCCTATATGATATCAAGTGGATGACACCGACTTAGTGAATATCTTGATTTTAATAGATAGATAAGCGACCATTGCAGCTTACACATAAAGAGGGATAATAAATACAAAATGCGTTCAATATTAGAAAAAATTAAAGAACCAGCCTACGCCATTATGAGAATTTCTTTCGGATTACTTTTTGCCTGTCACGGAGCCCAAAAATTATTTGGTGTCTTTGGAGGGACTCAAGTAAGTATGGGGTTGATATGGATTGCTGGTCTTGTTGAACTTGTGGGAGGTTTGGCCATTACTTTTGGTCTGTTTACCAACCTCGCGGCCCTGTTGTCATCTGGTCAAATGCTTATCGCTTACATGATGGTACATCAACCAAAAGCAGCTTTACCCATTCAAAACAATGGGGAACTGGCTCTTCTTTATGCCTTTGCCTTTCTATTCATCCTTTGTAAAGGTTCAGGGATATGGTCACTGGACAAACAAAAGACTTAAAATTCCGACTAATATCAAAACGGTTTTCCCGCTCCGTGTTATTATTTCTTCGTGCGTAAAGAACGTATTTTTACCCCTGGACCAACACCTCTTATGCCAGCAGCTCAACTGGCGATATCCGGTCCAATCTTCCACCACCGAACATCCCAATTCCGGAATCTTTTGCTCTCGACCCAAAGTAATTTAAAAAAGATCTTCAAGACAAAAAGTGACTTAATTTTATTGAGTTGTTCTGGGACTGGAGCTATGGAGGCAGTATCGTCCAATCTGATTCTAGAGGAAACCCAGTCACTTATTATAGTAATAGGAAAGTTTGGCCAACGTTGGGTCCAGATTTGTGAATCGACTGGGCACAACTGTGTCGTCCTATCCAAGGCTCCAGGGTATGCCTTAGGAGCAGAGGAGATCTCTTCTGAGTTAGAAAAGCATCCAGCAGTCCAAACTCTTTTCATTCAAGGATGTGAAACATCGACTGCAACCATGCATGACTTGAAAACAATTGGGAAAACCATCCGAGCTAAATTTCCTGAGGTCTTAATTGTCGTAGATGGGAGCACAGCTGTGGGTAGTCAGCCAATCCACACCGATGAATGGGGATTGGATGTAGTTTTAAGTTCTTCCCAAAAGGCCTTTTCCATGTCTCCAGGTCTTTCTTTTATTTCTTTGAACGGTCGAGCTCAAGATCGTCTAACAGAAAATTACCAGGGATTGTACTTTAACTTAAAACAAGAAGTTACTGAGCAAAGAGAAGGTCGTACATGTTTTACTCCTGCCATAAGTCTTATTCAGGCTCTACAAGCAGGAACTAATTCAATCTTAGATCAAGGAATTGATCAGGTCATCTCCGAAACAGAGATGATGGCCAGAGCAACCCGGGCAGGTCTTAGGTCCCTAAACTGCAAGATCCTATCCAAATCACCTGCAAATGCAGTCACGGCAGCTTTTCCCCCTTTAGATATTCTAGCCAGTCAATTAATTGAGAGGATAAAGGACAGATTTGGTATTAAACTAGCCGGGGGACAGGGCTCACTCAAAGGGAAGATTTTCAGAATTGCGCACCTAGGATATTTTGATTTCCTTGATGTCATTGCAGTTTTGGGTGCTCTCGAACTCGTGATTGAGGAACTAAGTAAAAGGAAACGTGACGGTAGAAGCCTGCGAGCTGCCATTGCAACTTGGGGCAAATAATTATTCCTCTTCTATAGAAAGCTCTTTTCCCCAATGAAACTGCTTGTTTGTGACCGTATTTCCCTACGCGGCCTAGACCTTCTAAAAGATAGGAAAGATATAAAAGTTGTATTTAAACCTGACTTAGATTTTGATCAACTTCTTGACGAGGTTAGGGATACGGAAGCCTTGATTGTCCGCAGCCGAACTAAAATAACTAGGGAGGTCATCGAAGCCGCTACTCAACTCAAGGTTATTGGACGTGCTGGAACCGGTGTTGACAACATCGATGTATTAGCTGCCACTCAAAAGGGTGTTTTAGTCATGACAACTCCGAGAGCTAACAGTGTGAGTGCAGCAGAACATGCATTTGCGCTTCTCATCTCATTAGCTCGTGGAATTACACAAGCACATTTCTCGCTAAAAGCAGGTGAATGGGACAAGTCTAACTTTGTTGGAAAAGAGCTTCAGGGAAAAACTCTAGGAATATTGGGCCTTGGCCAAATTGGGTCACTTTTGGCTAAGCGAGCATGTGCTTTTGATATGAAGCTAATTGCTTATGATCCATTTGTAAGCAAGCACTATGCATCAGAACATAATGTAACCCTTGAACATCTGAATTCTGTCTTTAAGAAAAGTGACTTTTTGAGCCTACATTTACCCCTTAATAAGAAGACAAAAGGAATTGTTTGTAAGAAAACCCTCACCTTAATGAAAAACTCCTCCTTTCTCATCAATACTGCTCGGGGAGGCCTTATATTAGAGTCAGATCTTCTCGACCAGCTAGAAAATGACCTTTTGGCTGGCGCAGCTCTTGACGTTTTTGAACAGGAGCCAATCCTCAGTTCTCGAATGCGTGAAAATAATCGTTTACTTCTTACTCCACATATAGCTGGGTCAACCGTAGAGGCACAGGATAAAGCTGGGGAAACTATTGCCACCCAAGTAATTGAATATTTAGATAAGGCTACAATAGTAAATGCTGTCAATTTCTTTGGACTTACTCCACCGGAGTCCAGAAAACTTGATTCATTCATGGAACTTGCTTTTAATTTGGGCTCCTTTTCTGCTCAAATTTTTGACATGCCCCTAAAGAAAGTCAGAATTCGTTATTTTGGTGATCTTTCCAACCTCGACTATCGACCCATAACGAACCACATCCTCAGATCAGTTCTCGATCCTTTACTCGCCCAACCGGTCAACGAAATCAATGCTCGCACTTATGCTGAAGAGAGGAAAATTGAAGTCGTTGAAACAGTGAGTACCGAAAGCCAAGAACAAACTACGCTCATTAGTATCCAACTACTCAATTCTAAGCAGAGTGTTTTGGTCGAGGGATCCATTTTTGAAAAGAAAAAACTTTGGTTAGTTTCCATAGATGGAATTCCCCTACAAACACCCCTCAAAAAATTCGTTCTGTTTATTAGAAATCAGGATAAACCTGGAGTTGTTGGGAATGTAGGGACCATTCTTGGAGAGAACAAGATAAACATTGCATCATTTGTACTGGGACGACAAGACAACACCGACAAGGCGATAGGTCTTATAAACACAGACAATCTAATTCCAGAACATCTGATGGCAAAAATCCGTGAGATTCCCACTATCTCCTATGCTCGCCTAGTTAAACTATAGAACGCAATTAGTATGAAGATTAGTCTTTGTATCTCCATTAGGCACAAATCAGACCTAATACCTTTTGGAAAAATCTGTACTTATTAAGAATAGGCTTGTGCTAGGAAAACCTTTCAAAACAGGCTCGTCTTTTCTTAAGAAACAAGAACTCTTTAATTTCTGGATCTGATGAGGAAAACTAAAACGTTTTTAAGCACTTTTTCTCATAGAGCAGCAAGTAGAACTAATCGGTCGACAATTTTTTGACAACATCTAAGACGGCATCATAGTCTGGTTGATCCGCGATCTCTTTAACGTACTCAACATAACGAACCACCTCAGCTTCATCCACCACAAATATAGCTCGTGAATCTAGTCTCAATTCCTTAACTAGAGTTCCATAGTTAATCCCAAAAGAACCGCTTCGGTGGTCTGACAACATTATGATCTTGTCAACCCCTGCTGCTGCACACCAACGACTCTGTGCAAAAGGTAAATCCATACTGATCGCATATATTTGAACATTAGACAGTGCTGCTGCTTCCTCGTTAAAACGTCGGGTCATAGTGTCACACACTGGAGTGTCTAGCGACGGTATAACACTAAACACTCTTACCCGACCAGATGTATCCCCCAATGTTATTGGATTTAGATCTCCTCCCAGTAGCTCAAAATCAGGAGCTGGGTCTCCCACCTTCAATTCAGGTCCAATCAAGGTAAACGGATTACCCTTCAAAGTAACTGCATTATGTCGCTCATTGGCCATGACCACATCCTCCTTGAAATTAAGTTCTAATTGTATATCAAAAGTTTTATTCAGAGATCAATAAACAATGACGATTGTTAAAAATTACTTTGCTTGACCTTTGAAGTGATAAAACTTGTTTTTCATATATTTCTTTAACTTCGGCAATTATCGAAACTTTTCTTACTCCAATACGTAAAACAAATAGCTTAGCAAAGAAAAATGATGTCCGTAATTGATAGTCGACAACCCGTCTCCTTCTTTGAAACCAATTCAAGCCTAGAAACCTCGATTTTCTATTCATCAGATCACAGGCCTAACTCATCAATTAGGAATCTTGCATTGGCCATTCTATTACAAGGGTTTCGTGATGTGATTTCAGTTAAAAACAGCTCCAATCACGAAGGGACAATCTGGCGAAAAGATGCATTAGAATGGTTTGCTTCGGAAAATCAGTTCCCAGGATCCTTTCTGTGGGTATGCACCGCCTTGAAATTACCAGGCAAAGAACTTAGAACATGGATAGAAGAGTATCTTATGAGCGACAAGAAACGTAAAATTGAAATGGCTCGCAAGCTACACAGATTCCAGATTCGTCATTAAAACAAATCAAATTAATTTCCTACTATTGCACATTTAGAATGCCTCGTTGTCGTATGATTAGAGCTAGATGTTTTTCAACATTTTCATTGCTCTAATGCTTATCATCTACTTTACGATTTTGGTCGGCTTGACTATCCGTCCATTTTTACCCCAAAAACAGAAATTACAGATAACACATAATCTTCCCCTACATAATCTTCAAGACGTCAATCTTATTGAAGCTCGAAACCTCTCCATTTCTTTCGACCACCCAGTATTAAGTTCTATTTCACTGATCGTAAAGAAAGGTGAAACAGTGGGAGTTCTTGGGGAAAGTGGAACGGGGAAAAGTGTTCTTCTTAAAATCATGGCTGGATTTCTTAAGCCGGATCAAGGAGAAATACTGATCAAAGGCCAAAACATCGTTTCAATGTCTGAACAAGAGCTTTTGGAGATCCGAAAAAAACTTTCTTATGTATTCCAAAGTGGAGCAATCTTTGATTTTTTAGACGTAGGAGAAAACATTGCATATCCACTTCGAGAACAAGGGGTAACCGATGAACAAATGATTCAGTCTAGAGTTGAATACTTACTTAACGCGGTTGAACTGACGGACATGGGTAAAACACGTTTTAATGAATTAAGTATTGGAAGAAAAAAACAGGTTTCAATAGCACGTGCAATTGCTAATAACCCAGAGGTCATTCTCTATGATGAACCCACTACTGGGGTGGATCCAATCATCGGAAAATCTCTCAGTAAATTGATCCGAAAATTGAATCAGAAGGAAAACCTAACATCTGTCGTAGTGACGCATGACCTGAGGTGTATCGACGTTGTGGCTGATCGAATCATTCTTTTGAGGAACGGTCAAATTTGGTTTGAAGGAGACCATTCATCTCTCAATAATTCAAAAGACTCTTATGTTCAGGCCTTTATATCTAAGGCACGATACAACTTAAATTGACCAGTTCTCTGCTTATTTCATTGAACCCAATACAACACAAGAAGATTTGAACAACGTAGGATTTTCATACATCTTCTTCTTTTGGTCGCCTTTTCAGTAATTCAGTTATGACCTCATCCAATCCCACACCTTGCTGTGCCAGTAAAACCAAGAGATGAAATATTAGGTCCGCTGATTCTGACACTAGTTCGGTATTGGATTGCCGAGAAGCCAATATCACTTCCATAGCTTCTTCGCCTACCTTCTTTGCCGCTTCACTCTCATTTTTTTCAACCAGATGACGAACATAAGACCTCTCAGAACCTGTCAGAATACGTTTTTGAATCACATCCTGGAGAAATAAGAGAAACTCAAAGTTTTGTATCTTATTGTCACTAAAAAAACAGGAACGAGTCCCTTTATGACAACTAGGACCTGAAGGGAGGCACAAAAGTAAAATTGAATCCGAATCACAGTCAAGAGAAACTTCGGAAACGTTCAAAATATTCCCGGAAGTCTCTCCTTTTTTCCATAGTTTCTTTCGACTTCGACTCCAGAAATGGGCCTGACCTGAGGAAAGCGTAGCCTCCCATGCATAAGGATTCATATAAGCTATCATGAGGACCCTGCCCGTATTGACATCCTGAGCAATGGCAGGAATTAAATTGTCCATTTTAACCCAGTCCGGTTGCTCCTTAATCTTAAGGTTCTTTTTCATGTCCTCACTTCTACTCCCTGGGATGATAAAAATTCTTTTACCTGTCTAATAGAGTAACGACCATCGTGAAAGATACTAGCTGCAAGAACCGACTCGGCACCCGCTGATAATCCCTCAAACAAGTGTGTCAACTCACCTACGCCTCCCGAGGCAATAACTGGGATCGATAGCTTGTTAGATACTCCAGCTAATAATTCTAAATCATATCCGTCTCTGGTTCCGTCTCTATCCATCGAAGTCAACAAAATTTCCCCGGCGCCACAGTCTTCCAGTTGAGTAGCCCAAGACAGCACGTCTAAATTAGTTTTTTGGCGACCCCCAGCAACAAAAACTCTCCAAATATTGTTCTCTCTTTTCGCATCAATTGCCGCTACAATGCACTGACTACCAAATTTATCTGCCGCATCACTAATAAGCTTAGGATTTTTGACTGCAGCACTATTGATCGAAACTCGATCAGCCCCAGCAGTGAGTAAGTCGTTAATCTGTTCAAGAGTGGATATTCCACCCCCTACTGTGAATGGAATAAAAACGACCCGAGCAACGTCATTAACCCACTGAAGCATGGTTTTCCGACCGTCAAATGTTGCAGTTATATCGAGAAAGACCAGTTCATCGGCACCTTCATCACTGTAATACTGTCCAAGCTTAGCCGGCTCTCCACAATCTCGAAGGTTGCGAAATTGAACTCCTTTGACTACACGACCTTCCTTGACATCAAGACAAGGAATTATACGTTTAGCCAGCATTTGCAAACTCCTCCTCCGGAATATTGCTTTCATAGAGAGCCTTACCGATCACCACACCACCAATACCAACAGATGCCAGTTCGGGAATCTGCTCCGGACGAGAGACTCCGCCAGCAGCAATGACTGTTGTTCCTGAAGCTGTCAAACCAACCACTTCTTCTAAAAGAGATAGGTTTGGACCAATTAAGGTTCCATCACGAGTTATATCCGTACAGATTATCTGTTTAATACCCCACATCCCTATTAAATCCAATGCTTCCAAAAGTTTCATAGGAGCACTTTTTTTCCATCCATGAGTACGCAGATCCTTACCATCAAGATCTAGACTTATAATAAAACGATCACTTCCCCATTGCTTGATCCAGGATCCAACTTTTTCAGGCTCTAGAAGCGCTGAACTTCCCAAAATGAGAAAACAACCCAAAGAAGCTAGGGATGCGACATCAGCAGATTTACGAATTCCACCACCTACCTGAACAGAAAGATCCAGAGTAGAAACAACCTGACTAATAATGGGAAAATTTTGTGGCTTCCCAAGACGTGCTCCGTCCAAATCTACAATGTGAACACGAGAAAAACCCACTTTTTGAAGAAAAATGGCTTGCTCTACAGGGTCGACAGAATATTCCGTTCTATGGTCATAGTTTCCCTTTAATAGACGAACACAACGACCTCCAATTAAATCAATTGCCGCTATGACCAGCATTCTGCTATCCGTACAAAGTTTTGAAGAAGTCTAAGACCACATTGACCTGAAAGTTCTGGATGAAACTGAACACCCCAATAGTTTTTAGAATGGACAACCGATGAGAACTCAATTGGACCATAACAACTACTCGCAAGTGTTAAGCCTGGGGTAACACCTGCAAAAAAACTGTGCACAAAATAAAAGTAACTTTCTTCATCAATTCCTTTTAGAAGGCGGCCATCACTATTTATTGTTCGGGACACTTGATTCCAGCCTACGTGAGGAACTTTAAGCCCGGGAGAAAAAAACTTAGAAACACGGCCCTCAAAAACCCCCAAACATTTCTTATCTCCTTCTGCCGTCGATTCAAAAAGAAGTTGCAGTCCCAAACAAACTCCTAAAAATGGACGCTTTAGATCCTGTAATGTTTCTACTAAGCCAGCTTTGGAGAGAGCCTGCATAGCATGCCCAGCAGAACCGACACCAGGAAGAATAACTGCACTAGCTTCCCTTATCCGATTTGCATCAGCAGTCGGCTCGTGTTGAACACCGAGGTAATTTAAGGCCCGAGCGACACTGTGCATATTCCCTGCACTGTAATCTACTACAGCAATCACCCGGAACCCTCCAGTACTCCTTTTGTGGATGGGACTACTCCTGATCGACCGTCTACTCTCTCTATAGCTTGACCAAGAGCCTGACCAACTCCCTTGAATAGAGCCTCTACACGATGATGCTCGTTCTCTCCTTGATTTAAGAAATTCATGTGTAGAGTTATTCTTGCCTCGGCAGAAAAAGTCCTAAAAAAATGAGAAATCATCTCTGTAGAAAGAGCACCAACCGATTCCCGCTTTGGTGAATAGTTGCTAACGAAACAACTTCTACCTGAGATATCAACAGCAACAGCTACCAAAACCTCATCCATTGGCATCATGACTGAGCCATACCGACGGATTCCCATTTTCTTGCCAAGAGCCATCAAAAATGTTTTCCCTAATACAATGGCAACGTCTTCTGTAACGTGGTGATCATCTACATCAAGATCACCAGTTGCCTCAATCTCAAGATTTAAGCCAGCACGGTATCCCATTAGGATGAGCATATGTTCTAGAAATGGAATTCCTAACTGCACCTTTATTAGCCCTTCACCATCTAGATTTAGAGCCACCCTAACCTTGGTTTCCATAGTTTCCCTCGAAAGTTTGGCAGATCTTAGATTATCGAACTGTTTCATAAAGCACTCCCTTTAGTTCAGACAAGAATCTAGAATTTTGCTCAGGACTACCTACTGTGACGCGAATCGTATTCGATAGTTTATGCAGATCACCTCGATCTCGAACTATAATCTGTTTATCCCTTAGTCGGGAACAAATTTCGGTAGCCTTTTCACAGCGAAACAAGACAAAATTAGCCTTTGAAGGAAAAACTTCTAGAATACCCTCCATTCGTTTAAGTTCCTCTCCAATTCGCTGACGTTCCTTCAAGATCACTACCTTTTTTTCTTCAAAAGTTTTTCTATCATTTAGGCAATCAATTGCTAGCTTCATTGTCAAACCACCCAAATTATAGGGAGATTTAATCCTTTCTAAGCCCTTTATAATATGTCGATTGGCAACCAAATAACCGACACGAAGTGAAGCTCTACCCCATGCCTTAGATAGGGTTCGAACAACAACCAAATTTGGGAGATCTTGGATGCGATTAACAAGTGAAGGCTGATCTGCAAACTCGATGTAAGCCTCATCTACTGCCACGATACCATCCCAACTGCCACAAAACATCTCAATTTGACTACTACTTAAAAGGTTTCCAGTAGGGTTATTTGGAGAACATAGAAAAAGAATCTTAATACAATTTGTCACACGCTCCAGAAAATCTTTTGCTTGAAAGTCAAACTTATCATCCAAAGACAAATGCACCACTCCAATACCATGAGAAACGGCCAGAATCTCGTACATCGAGTAGGTTGGCTGAGCAACGGCTACCATGTCACCTCTACATCTACAAGAGGCACGAATAAGCCAGTCAAGAACCTCATCTGAGCCACAACCCGCCAGGATCATACTCGGAGAACAACCTAAATATTGGCTAATTTCTCGACGGAGTTCTAGCTGCCGAGGATCAGGGTAACGGTTTAGAGAAACGCCAAGATATTCTGAGTCAAAAGGATTCTCATTCGCATCGAGAAGCACACCTTCTCCTACGGACAAACGAGCTGCCTGGTAAGTCGGGAGATCGTCTAATTCAATCGTTTTGTCCCTCCTTTTATTTAACTGATGGACTTTCGAAGAACTGATATCCAAAGAAGCCTTGTTTAACCGAAATTCAACAGCACGTGCATGTCCTTCTAAGCCTTCTATTCGTGCCAAAGTTTGAAGTGTTGGAGACAGTGCCTGTAATCCATTCTGTGTTAAATTTTGAAAACTGATCTTTCGGAAAAAGGTTTCGACAGATACTCCAGAATAACCAGCTGCTGTACCAGATGTGGGCAATGTGTGATTAGTCCCACTAGCATAATCTCCCGCAACCACTGGAGAGTATGGCCCAAGAAAAACAGACCCTGCTGACTCAACAAGCTCGCCCCACCTCGTAGGATTTAACACTTGCAAAACTAGGTGCTCTGGTGCGAATTTGTTAGAAAATTCTATGGAGTCTTCTAAAGAGGTAACCACCAAAATAAAAGAGCTATTTAAAGACTCTCTGGCTAACTCACCACGTGGCAATCCCTCTAGCTGTTTACTAATCTCAGCACTAACCTGATCTGCATGTTCAGAACTGGTAGTTACGAGAACACACCGGCTATCCCTTCCATGTTCAGCCTGGGATATCAAATCTGCAGCAATCCACTTCGAATTAGTGGATCCATCTGAAATCACTAGAATCTCGCTGGGTCCTGCCAATAAGTCAATTGCAGTACCATATTGGACTGCCAATGCTTTTGCCGACTGCACAATTTTACTTCCCGGACCCACTATCTTAGCAACAGCAGGAATTGTCTCTGTACCCAAAGACAGGGCAGCAATAGCTTGTGCTCCACCAATCTTGTATACCGAGTCTATATTTAAAAGTCGTGCAGCAGACAAGACGTAGGAATCAACTGAACCATCTGGCCTTGGGGGTACACAAATCGAAATATCAGAACAACCAGCAATTCGGGCAGGAACCCCTAGCATAAGCAAGGTGGAAGCAAGAGGAGCATTTCCTGCTGGAACATATAGCCCAACAGGATTAATAGGACGTTGCTCTCTCCAACAGAAAACACCCGGTTGTACTTCTTTCGGCTCCTCCTGAATGCACTGGTGCAAATGAAATGTTTCAATGTTTTCAAGCGCTTGTTGTAGAGCCGAATACTCTTCCTCTCCAACATCTTTAAAAGCTTTTTCAAACTCTTGGCTGCTCACCAAAGTCGTTTCCACATCAATGCCATCAAAACTTTTTGTGAAATTCCTTACTGCTTGGTTACCTCTCTTCTCAACTTGGTCAAATATATCTTCGCAAACACGTACTGAGTTCACATCTCTAAAAGGATCTCGATTAAATAAGCCTTCTCGTTCCCTTGCACTCAGATTGGATAGACGAAGAATCTTCATCACGGCACCATAATGTCAACAGGAACAGAAAGAATGTCCTTAGCACCGGATAGGGTGAGTTCCTCTATAGTGTTCCAAAGCGCCTCTTCCGGAACAGCTGAATGGATTGCAATCCAACCCGACCGGGCAAGAGGAACAACAGTAGGACTACTTAAATTTGGCAAAATTCTTTTCAATGTTTCCCAATCACTGCGACGAACATTCATCATCAGATAGCGCATTTTACGGGCACGAAGACAACTTCGTAACCGAGCTCTTAGACGATCAATAAGCGCTCCCTTTTCCTTACCACCAAGTTGCTCTGAATTTGCAATGAGAACTGCTTCCGATCTCAGTACAGTAACCAATGGGCGAAGACCATTCATCTTGAGTGTTGAACCTGTGGAAACTAAGTCACAAACAGCATCGGCAACATTTAAAATTGGAGCAATTTCAACTGACCCACTGATCTCTACAACCTTGGAATCAATTCCATTTTTCTTCAGGTACCGAGTAAGAATTGTTGGGTGAGATGTTGCTATTCTCTTTTTCTCTAAATCCGTAATTTCCTGTATTGCTCCTCCTTCACGAACAGCAATCTCTAGCCGACAAGCACCAAAACCTAGATTTTCAAGGCAATCTACTTTTGCCTTTTTTTCTTCGACCACATTACGACCTGCAATACCTAAATCAGCCACTCCATCTTGAACATATTCAGGAATGTCATCGTCTCGAAGAAATAGCAATTCAAGTGGGAAATTACTGCAGGGAGAAAAAAGACGTCCCTCATGGTAATCAAAATCAAGACCCACACTCTTCAATAGACCCATAGACTCTTTTGCTAAACGTCCACGTCTTTGAACAGCAATCCGAAGCCGATGTTCAGACAGCCCTGAGGGGCAATCACTTTTAAAATTTGAATTGAATTTCTTCGAATTAGGCATTTCGGTCCTCCTCCTGTTCAATCCACCTCAGAGCCTCACGGTATCCTCCTTCTCCGTAACGCAACCAATGGGAAATACGGGTAATTGTTGCCGTACTTGTGCCGGTCTTACGACTGATTTCTCGATATCCAAGTCCAGAACCTAACAAACGGACAACAGCCCAACGTTCAGCTAAGGCGTTTAATTCTCCCACGGTACACAAGTCACGAAAAAAACGAGAGCAAGAATCAATCTCGTCAAAATGACAGATAACCTTTAAAAGGGCCCATAAATCTTTGTTTTCATCAAGTTCATTTTCCATATTCGTATTAATACGCTAATACACTAATACAAAACTTCATTTAAATCAATCAGGCTGTAAAAAAGTTTATTGAATCAGTTTTGATGAAAGCTTAAAGAAATGGGAGAGTTCCGTATCAACTAACTAGTTTTTCAGAGCTTTCCCTGTCTCTAGCATATGCTGGATTCGCTGCTGCGTCTTTTGTTCACCACACAAAGAGAGGAAGGCTTCCTTCTCAAGACCAGAAAAATATTCTTCGCCAAACACAGTAACTTGCGTTAAGTTCCCTCCACAAAGAACAGAGGCAAGTTTATTCATGATTAGAACATCATGATCCGAAAGGTAACCGGACCGCCTCATTAGATGTATCTCTAATTCTAGATTGGCCAAACCGGGGGTACCACAAGCTACGAGCGGCAACAAACAAGGGGGGCTGTAGTCCACACTCAAACCAATTGCTGTTTGCTTTGCCCGAAACAATAGTCGATCTTCCCTGATTTCAATTTTATCTCTCTCGCGAAGAAAATTGATCTCCTTTGCTTCCAAAGCACTACCCGATACTTTTGCTGTCCCAATTTCCCTAAACACCTTCAAAACGGCCGCATGTTGACGTTGTTTGTCAAAGGTATTAGAGGGCTGATTACGAAGCAATATTTGACGGCATCCCCCCCCAGCCGGAACTAGTCCTACACCCACCTCAACAAGACCCATGTAAAGTTCCGCGGAAGTAACCAGATTATCACAGTGAAGACAGATCTCCATTCCTCCAGCTAAAGTTTGCCCAAAGGGAACAGCCACTACTGGGAAGGGAGCGTTCCGGAGTCCATTGCACAATTTTTGGAAACGATTAATGCGAGCATCAATCTCCTGCCATGATCTTTTTCTACAGGAATCTAAAAGCCGTTCTAAATTGGCACCAACAGAAAAATTTAATCCCTGATTTCCAATTACCAGAGCTCGAAAGTCAGTGGCCACTAACTTAGTGGATTCAAAGGCAAGATCGATTAGATTTTTATCAAGTGTGTTCATCTTTGAATGGAATTCAAGACAAGCCACCCCTTCCCCTAGATCAATTAAACTGGCAGATTCGTTAGATAAAACAGGATGATTTTGGGACTTTAAGAATTCAATATTTAGATTTTCTGAATCTAGTGGTATCTCCTGATGAATCGATAAGTGTTGGTCAAAAAAACTGGGTGGGTAACTCTCAGCATAGAAGGAGCCACCTTGAAGGCTCATAGCATCCAATACCCAATCAGGCAATTTAATGCCATCCTTTTGAATGCGCTCTGTTGTTTTCAACGCCCCCAATCCTTCCCAAATTTCAAAGGGGCCGTGTGACCATCCCCAGCCCCAGCGCATAGCCTGATCAATCTGATAAAGATGATCACAAATCTCTCCCACAAGACCTGCAGAATAAGCTAGTGTATCCCTCAAAAGTGGCCATAAAAAGTCTTTGCTTGCGTCTTCAGAATGAATTAGATACCGGATACGATCTAATACATCTGGCATCTTAATCACATAGGCTAAAGATGGAATCTGAACTGGTTTTTGACTTTCATATTTCATTCTTTCCAAGTTGAGTACCAAATACTCTCCATTCTTCTTCAAATAGTAACCCTGTCCTGACTTGAGCCCATTCCAACCCCGTTTCAACAAGGTGCGCATAAAATCTGTTGGAGCAAGATATTCCCGCCAAGAATCATAGGGAAGACTGTCGTAAAGATTCTCAGATACATGGCACACGACATCATTCCCAATTAAATCTGCCAACCTAAAGGTTGCAGTTTTTGGTCGCCCGATCAATGGCCCTGTAAGTGAATCTACATCTGTGATAGAGAGACCCTTTTTCTCTGTCAGGTGCATTGCTAGGGATAATGCGAACGCTCCAATCCGATTTGCTACAAAGTTGGGACGATCTTTGGCAAAAACAATTCCTTTCCCAAGTACCCTCTCACCAAAGACAGAAAAAAACTTTACTACCTCAGGAAGGGTGTCTGGTCCCGGGATTATTTCCAAAAGCTTCATATAGCGTGGAGGGTTAAAGAAATGGGTTCCTAACCAATGACTACGAAAATTGGTGGATCGACCAGCAGAAATTTCCCCAATCGAAAGACCACTAGTGTTGCTGGAAACAATGGCTCCCTCCTTCAACTTAGGTTCTACTCTCTCCCAAAGATCCTGCTTTACATTAAGATTCTCTACCACCGCCTCAATAACCCAGTCACAGTCTCTAAGTAAACACATGTCATCTTCGAGGTTACCAGGTTGGATCAGTCTCAACAGCCTCTGGCTAAAAAGAGGGGCAGGCTTCATCTTCGTTAAACGTTTCAGAGCTAATTGGGTTAGTTTATTTTTACCCTCCCCTTGCTTTGGCATATCGAGCAGAACCGAGGGGATACCCACATTTGCTAGGTGAGCTGCGATTTGAGAACCCATCGTCCCAGCGCCAAGAATGCCTACTTTTTTTATTTTTCTAGACATTAAAAGAACACTTTTGTGATGAAAGTAATAGAGGGATGAGACAATAATTTTCTGATTTTCAGTTTACCTAAAAGTTTAAAAAACTAGCAAGTTGAAACGTGAATACTGATAGAGAATCTAGAAGAATTTTGATCTCCAGAGAGTTTTAGATGTGAGGGGCATAACCTGCTTTATGCTAGCTCCATCATGGCTTCGGCTAGAGCTTCCGGACCAGGCCGAATATCATCGTCCTGTAAATGTACTAGCGGTGTCTCATGTATATTAAGAAGATCAATAAAGTTCTCGGCTACTGGATTAACATAAATCAACCCCGTTGGGAATTCGGCTTTTCGAGTCGTTTCAGCAATCATGTGCAGAACCTCCCTTTGGTCCATTGGATTGTATTCCCGACTTAGTTTTCTAAGTCTAAGTTGAGAACCATCATGCATATCAACTTCCAATAATTCCCCGGGATCATAATCAACCTTCGCTATCTCCTCATAGGCAGGAACAAAGTCTATCTCATGCAAAAGTTCCTTATGTTCCTTGGCCCAGGCGTAACTTTTTGTAGAACCACCATGATTATTAAATGTGACACAAGGACTGATAATATCCAACATTGAGGAACCACCATGGCTGAAAGCACCGCGTAATAAAGCCACTACCTGTTTAGGATCCCCTGCAAAGGAACGTGCTACATAACTACATCCCATTTCGATGGCAAGTGAACAACAGTCGATTGCAGGAAGATCATTTGATATTCCGTTCTTTAGTTTTGATCCAAGGTCTGCAGTAGCTGAAAACTGACCTTTAGTTAGCCCATAAACACCATTATTTTCAATAATATATGTCATTGGAATATTGCGACGCAGCATATGGCAAAACTGTCCTAATCCTATCGAAGCGGTATCGCCATCACCGCTAACTCCAATGCATATAAGACTACGATTAGCAAGTTTAGCCCCAGTTGCTACAGAGGGCATTCGCCCATGCACTGCGTTGAAACCGTGTGATTTATTTAAGAAATATGCTGGCGTCTTACTAGCACAACCAATCCCACTCATCTTTGCGACCTGGTGAGGTTCGATACCAGACTCAAAACAGGCTTTAATGATCTGGCTTGTGATGGAATCATGACCACAACCAGAACACAATGTCGAAGGCCCACCTTTATAGTCTTTTAATGTTAATCCAAGACGATTTGTTTTCTTACTAATCTTAAGATTTGAGTTAGCATTTGGCATCACGTAATCCTTTTTATATGAGCCATATCAATAAGGTGATCGGTGACAGACTGAGCATCAATTGGCAAACCATTGTAATGCAGAATACTCTTAACCTTTACTATGTCTCCTCCTACAGCTAAACGGATGATATCCCCAACTTGACCATCTCTATTTTGCTCAACGACAAAGACCATTTCATGTGCAGAAACAAATTCTACTACTTCGTTGACAAGCGGTAGGGATCTCAATCGTAGGTAGCTAACCTCCGTTCCAAACTCTATTCTTATTTGGTCACGGCACTCTTCAATTGCTGCATCAGTTGAACCATAGGCAATCAAACCAAACTTTGCATCCTCAACATAATCAATAATAGGGGATGGAACATAGTCTTTGGCTGTTTCATATTTTCTGGCCAGGCGGTCTAACAAATAGGTGAAATCTTCAGGCTTTTCGGAGTATTGGGCATCTTCATTATGCCCACTACCGCGTGTCAAATAAGCAGCAAGATCATGTTTGGTTCCAGGAAGTGTTCGATAAGGAATCCCGTCCCCATCAACATCCCTATATCGACCAAAGTTGTCCAGCTCATCTAGATCTTTAGCTGTTAGAACTTTTCCTCGATCAAAATCTGCATCGGGATAATTAAATGGGTCCGTCATCCAATTGTTCATTGCCAAGTCAAGATCGGAAGCGATAAAAACTGGCTGTTGGAATCTTTCTGCTAAGTCAAAAGCAACACTGGAAAACTCAAAGCACTCTTCCATCGTTGCGGGAAAAAGGACCAGATGCTTTGTATCACCATGAGAATTTTGATGAAGTAAATTTATATCCCCTTGTGAAGTACGAGTTGGCAAACCTGTACTAGGTCCAACACGCTGAATATCAAAAACAACACAGGGGATTTCAGCAAAATAGGCTAATCCAGAAAACTCCGACATCAGAGAAATGCCTGGCCCCGAAGTTGCGGTCAAAGCACGTGCACCTGCCCATCCTGCCCCAATCGCCATTCCCAGAGCAGCCAGTTCATCCTCTGCTTGAACCACAGCGAAGGTAGCCTTACCCTCCTTCTTATTTATGCGAAATCTCTCAGCATAATGGATAATCGATTCACATAGACTGCTTGAAGGAGTGATTGGATACCAGGTAGCAACTGTGAACCCAGCAAAAACGCATCCGAGGGCAGCAGCAGAATTACCATCAATAATAATTTTACCCTGATTTCCATTCATTTTTTCGAGTTGAAAAGGATCATGTTTTTCTAGATTTTCCTCAAAATAATCCATACCCAAACGAGCTGCCTTAACATTGAATTCGATAGCCTTCTTCTTAGACTTGAACCATTTTTCAATGGCTAAAGTCACTTCTTCAAAATCGATCCCCAGAATTCGCGCCACAGTCCCAACATAAACCATATTTGCAACCAATTTTCTCAACCTAATGTCTTTTACTATCTCAGAAGCCAAACGAGAAAAGGGAATTGGATAGAAATAAAGATCGTTACGGAGAGTGGATAGATGAAGCGCTTCTTCGTAAATCACCACGCGTCCAGAATCCAAAGCTTCTACATCCTCTCGGGCAGTCTTTGGATTCATTGCGATTAAGATGTCAATCTCTTTCTTACGTGCTACATATCCTTGACTTGAAGCACGTATGGTAAACCAAGTGGGAAGGCCTGCAATGTTAGAAGGAAAGAGATTTTTCCCGCTGATAGGAATACCCATTTGAAAAATGGAGCGCATCAGCACATTGTTAGATGATTGACTTCCAGAACCGTTAACCGTCGCAACTTGAATACTAAGATCGTTGACGACTGCATCAACCATGTAATCTGTTTTTCGGATCTTAGACTTATCTTCTGTCCGGCTCACTGCTCCATCCAAATATATGGCTCGGATCGGGGCCAATCAAAGCGCCGGTAATATACCAGATTTCCCTGATAAAGTTGCATAAAAATGGGCTATAAAAACAGATTCTTTACAAAAGATTTATTTTAAACCCAAAATCTTAGCGTTTTGGTTCTTAAAATAACCCCTAGGAGGAGGCCTTTTCAGGGTTGGATTTTATGACATCCATAAAACTAGAAACAGAGAATACTGCGTTACCAACACCTGGATTACCATATCCAGGAGGAGCATCTAAAGAGTATTTTTCTAGAGTTTTCCTCCAACTATCGAGAAGTAGAAGATGGTACTCTAATGGAGCTCCCGCAGGATTGCTTTTCCCTAGAGTGCTTAATGGCTCTGGACACCAGGTAGTAAACCTAGGAACAATTCCCTTTGACATAAAAAACTCAAGTCCTTCTGTAGTTGATTCGACAGCTTCTTCAGGGGCTGTAAATCCAAAAGGACGAGCCATTTCAATGCCAGCTACAAAATTAGGAATTACATTACTAGGCCCAAAGATATCAGCTGCATCTATAATCCTTTGAATCCACTCATCTCTACCAATGTAATGGTTCTTTCCTGAACAGATCATCTTAAAGAGAGCTGGATCCCACACCTCATAGTTTGGATGATAGATCTGTGTTCCGACATCCTTGAAAATCTGAACTTCATGCTTTGGTAACGCCTGTACCACCACCTTGCTAATCCATCTGCCCGGAAACTGCCTCTCAATTGCTTCTGGATATTGAGCATAAAATTCCACTTCGCTTTTTCCATCCAATAACGAAGTAATACTTCCCCCAGTAATTGTATAAGCACCTGAAACCGTGTCAGTTTGATCAATGATTTCCAAGGCCTGCAAGACCTCTTCGACACTCTTGACTCCTGTATATGATCGACCAGCCTTTTTCTGTTGTCGATAATTTTCATTTATATCACAGAACTGACACTCTTCCTTTTTGCCAAAGTACTGGCAAATCCGAAAGACAGTTAGATAAAGCAAATATCCCCATTCAATAGTAGGACATATATCTGCAACAGGCTTTCCACTGGAAAGATTTTTCTTGTAGTATTCTGGGATCTCCTGGAACTCAACCTCACAGACTTCCTTTTCCTCCAAAGTTAGAATCAGTTTACCTTCCTCAGAAAGTTTTACTTGGTAACAAGATCTCGGGTTAAGTCGAACAGATACGATTGAGCGGCGAAAGTTTCTTTTACCACCAGTCAAACATATCTCCTCTGGGGCTCGCCAACTCTCTTCATTTTCCATCTCCTCTAAAGGCAAAAAATCAAATGAAAAAATAAAATAGGCCTTAGGTTTACATCCAGATGCAATACGCAAAGCATCCTCCGAGAAGGAGAGACCTGTTCTCAGAATATCTTCTTTGAACGCAACTTCTTGCGGAAGATCTGGAAAACTTTCGATTAGCCCTTCAATGAGGTCCCACTTAACTGACATCCTTTTTATTCAATTCCTTCCCTTCGATGATATAGTAACCCCTGAAGGGTGTTCTTTTCGACTTCTGATTGCCGGAAGTGTTAGATGAATCCTATAATAGAATCTTAAGGGAAAAAATAATGCCTACAAAAAAGTCTAAAGAAAAAATAAATACTGCACACAAAAGTTATGCTCTGGCATTAAGCTACCTTTACAAAGGTAATTACCTAAAAGCACAGACAAATTTTGAATCAATCATCAAAAAATATCCAGAAGAAGTACAGCTAGTGGCCCAGACAAAACTTTTTCTCAGGGTTTGCAATAAGAACGCTTCCCAACAGCAGACGATGACAGTAAAAAGTCGAGCTGAGCTCTACGACGCAGGTGTATATGAGCACAATTGTGGTCAATACTTGAAGGCAATTGATTACTTTAATAGGTCTTTAAGCAAAACTGGAAAAGATCCAAAACCGTCTGTGATTTATTCAGCTGTAGCTTCTAGTCATGCCAAAATGGGTGCCGAAAATGAAGCTCTTGAGAATCTGAAAAAAGCCATCGACATTGATGAAACACAAAAATTTCATGCTCTGAACGATCCTGACTTCGAAGATCTAGAAGATCAGCAGACTTTCCAAGATCTTGTTGCGCCCGAAAGCATCAACCTCTAACTATAATATTAAAAGGTAAAGTTGAATTCTGGCCATGGCGTCATCAAGGTACGCAGTGGTTCTAGCTGCTGGCAAGGGTACTCGCTTTCATTCATCACTTCCTAAGGTGCTACATCCAATCGTGGGAGCACCCATGTTGGAGCATGTTCTTAACCAGCTGAAACGTCTAAATATAACTCAAACTTTTGTTGTCGTCGGCCATCAGGCAAATGTTATCCAACGGTGCTTTTTAAATTGGTCAGTGGAATGGGTTTCACAGATTCCGCAGTTAGGAACAGCACACGCAGTATCAATGACCGAGCCTCTAATTGCAGGAAAACCAGGCAGTGTTATTGTTCTTCATGGAGACTGTCCTCTAATAACGAGTGAGCGATTAAACGACCTTATATCTGTTAGGGAAGATTCCAAAGCATCCTTGTCAATGATTACAAGCTATCTAGAAGATCCCTCAGGATATGGACGAGTAATTAGAGAAAACGATAAACCTTTACGTATTGTTGAAGAAAAAAATGCCACACGAGAACAGAAGGAGATTCATGAAGTCAATCCAGCATACTATTGCTTCGACCTCCAATGTTTATTCCCGGCGCTCAAGCGTGTCTCCAACGACAACGAGCAAAAAGAGTATTTACTCACTGATGTTGTTGGGATTTTAGGACAAGATGGTATGTCCATAAAAACCGTTTTGGCACCATCAGAAGAGATTATGGGAGTCAATGATCGACAGCAACTTGCCCTAGCTAAAGAAATTCTAGAAGCCCGTATTAAGTAAAACCAATCTGATCATTGACAATCTCCAGTTACCTTATGCCCTTTGTTAAATAGAGGCGAACTCTTTAGGAGCCTTCAACCCTCGTAGGACTGGAAGCCATAGAGTGATATTCTTGAAGACTCAGAACTTCGATCTGTTTGTGCTGAAGTGCCTCAATGGCTCGCACAGCAGCAGCAGCAGCTGAAAGGGTAGTGATACAAGGCTTATGATATTGAACACAGGCACGACGAATTGCTTTTTCATCAAAAAACGACTCTTTCCCAAGCGGGGTATTTATCACTAAATCCACCTGCTCACTTCGAATCAAGTCAACTATATTGGGACGACCCTCATTAACTTTGTAAACAGAATCTACATCTATCCCCTTCTCACGAAGCTTTTCAGCCGTTCCGTCGGTAGCAATAATATCAAATCCTAAATCCTTGAATCCCTTAGCAATATCCCCAATATTCCTCTTATCCCGATCATTAACACTTATGAAGGTTACTCCCCCTTTGGGAAGAATAATGCCTGCACTAATCTGGGCTTTCGCATACGCCTCTCCAAAGGTTTCAGCTACACCCATCACTTCTCCAGTTGATTTCATCTCCGGCCCTAATATTGTGTCAACTCCAGGAAACTTAGCAAAGGGGAACACAGGAGCCTTGATAAAACAATGCTGTACTTTCAAATCCTCCAAGAAACCCAACTCATCTAGTTTAAATCCTATCATGAGCTGAGCCGCAATTTTCGCAAGAGAAACTCCTGTAGACTTACTGACAAATGGGACTGTTCGACTAGCACGGGGATTTACTTCAAGAACATAAACCTTCTTTCTGGCCACAGCAAACTGGATATTCATTAACCCAACTACTTTTAAAGCCTGTGCTAACTGGCGCGTTGTTTGACGCATCGTTTCTAGGTGCTCCGTATTGATGTCAAAGGGCGGCAAAACTGAGGTACTGTCTCCAGAGTGAATCCCAGCTTCCTCAATATGCTCCATTACCCCCCCAATTATGACTTGCTCACCATCACACAAAGCGTCGACGTCATATTCACGTGCATCCTCAAGAAAGCGATCAATGAGAAGAGGGTGTTCTGGAGAAGCCTGTGCAGCACTCTTTACATATTTATCTAAAGAATGCTCGTCATAGATGATTGACATAGCACGGCCACCAAGAACATAGGACGGACGGACAAGGACCGGATATCCTATCCGCCTTGCAACTTCCCGTGCCTCTTCCACTGAAAAGGCTGTTCCGTTTTGCGGTTGACGAATGGAAAGGTCACTCAGAAACTTCCCAAACCTTTTTCGGTCTTCAGCTAAGTCAATGGATTCAGGAGAGGTTCCGATAATAGGCACTCCAGCCTTAAAAAGTTTTAGTGCCAATTTTAGGGGGGTTTGGCCTCCAAACTGTACTATGACCCCTTCTGGTTTTTCCAGATCTACTACTGCCATTACATCTTCAAACGTAAGTGGCTCGAAATAAAGTCTATCCGAAGTGTCATAATCGGTGGAAACCGTTTCTGGGTTGCAATTGATCATGATAGTCTCGTATCCAGCCTGCTTGAGTGCAAACGATGCATGGCAACAACAATAATCAAATTCAATTCCCTGGCCTATCCGGTTTGGACCACTCCCGAGAATAATAATCTTTTTGTTTTTCGTAGGTTCGGATTCATCGACCTTTTCATAGGTAGAGTAGAGATAGGGGGTAAAGGATTCAAATTCGGCAGCGCAGGTATCAACACGCTTAAACACGGGAGTTATTCCAGCTGCAAGACGATGCAATCGAATCGATTCATCCTTTAATCTCTCATCTCCTTCACCACAAAACATTTCTGCCAAACGATGATCAGATATCCCAAATCTCTTGGCTTGAAAAAGTGAATTGTCAGAAAGATCACTTAACTTTTTTCCTTCAAATTCACTCTCCAGTTGAATAACCTGATAGAAATTGTCTAAAAACCAGGGATCAATCCCAGTAAGTTGAAAGACATCCTCTTGGGAGAATCCCTCTAGAAAGGCTCTACGGATATAAGCTAATCGAAAAGGTGTAGGTTGAATGAGATTTTCTCGTATCCTAGTTTCATCTATATCTTCCGCAGCCAAGCTATCCCCCGTTTCAAGGGATCGTAGTCCTTTTCCAAACGCTTCTTTAAAGGTTCGACCAATCGACATTATTTCTCCAACTGATTTCATTTGTGTGCCGAGAAATGGCTGTGTTTCTGGGAATTTCTCAAAATTCCAACGCGGTATCTTTACCACTACATAGTCCAAAGTAGGCTCGAAACTGGCTGGCGTCTTAAGGGTGATGTCGTTGGGAATCTCGTGGAGTAAATAACCAACAGCTAACTTGGCGGCAATTTTGGCAATTGGAAAACCGGTGGCTTTAGAGGCTAGAGCAGAGCTACGGCTTACCCGTGGGTTCATCTCAATAATAACAACTCTTCCATCCTCAGGATTAACCGCAAACTGTATATTCGATCCACCCGTTTCAACCCCCACTTTACGAATGACCTTTTTGGATAGACTTCTAAGATTTTGATACTCTCGATCTGTTAAGGTCTGTGCAGGAGCAACAGTAATTGAGTCACCCGTATGTACACCCATTGGATCAAAATTCTCAATTGAGCAAATAATTACAACATTGTCATTAAGATCTCGCATCACCTCTAATTCAAACTCTTTCCACCCAATTACAGACTCCTCAATGAGAACTTCATTCATTGGAGAAAGCTGAAGACCACGATTGACAATCTCCCGAAACTCTTCCAGATTGAAAGCAATGCCACCTCCTGTACCCCCAAGAGTAAAGGAAGGCCGAATAACAGCGGGCAACCCAATCTCTTTCAATAATTCCTGAGCTTGTTTTTCACCATTAGCAAATCCCGAATTGGGAAACTCAAGACCGATTTCCTCCATCGCAGCTCTAAAAAGCCTTCGATCTTCAGCAACCTTAATTGCTTCAAGTTTTGCCCCGATCAAATTCACACCATAGCGCCCCAAAACACCTTCAGAACAAAGCTCAACAGCTATATTTAAAGCCGTCTGACCTCCAACTGTTGGCAACAATGCGTCAGGACGCTCTCGCTTGATAATCTCCGTCACAAATTCAGGAGTCAACGGCTCCATGTAAGTTCGAGTTGCTAACTCTGGATCGGTCATAATGCTGGCTGGGTTAGAGTTCACAAGAATAACTTCAAAGCCCTCAGCTAAAAGAGCTTTACAAGCCTGGGTCCCAGAATAATCGAACTCGCAGGCTTGTCCGATCACAATCGGTCCTGACCCAATTATGAGTATACGTTCGATATCAGTTCGCCGTGGCATAGCACTCCAAAGGATTATCAAGACACATATTGCTTAAAACTTTTTTCATGCGCCTTACTCCATCAAATCTACGAAATCGTCGAAAAGATAAAGCGAGTCGCGAGGCCCTGGTGAAGCCTCAGGATGGTACTGTACCGAGAAAACCGGGAGAGAACGATGGCGCAATCCTTCTAGTGTTTGATCATTTAGATTAAAGTGAGTACATTCAACCTGTCCAGAATCTAACGAATCTGGATCTACGGCAAAACCATGATTCTGACATGTAATTTCAATTTTACCGGTTTCCATGTTTTGGACAGGCTGATTTCCACCACGATGCCCAAATTTCAGCTTGAATGTCTTTCCATTGAATGCAAGGCCTAGTAACTGATGGCCGAGACAAATCCCAAAAACTGGTTTTTTTAAGATCAGTTTCCTAACTTCCTTAACTATATAGTCCAGTGGTTCGGGATCCCCAGGCCCATTGGAAAGAAAAATTCCATTAGGCTCCAATGCCAAAACATCTTTTGCCGAGGTATTTGCTGGAACAACTACTACGTTACAACCTCTCTCGGAAAGACATCGCAGGATATTCTCCTTGATGCCAAAATCGTATGCTACTACCTTAAACTGAGCTTTTCTAACTTTTCTGAGATAAGATTTTTTGACCGTTACGTGACGAACATAGTCGCTCCCTGTCATTGATTGATGATTCAGTACCTTATTTTTCAAACTCTCCTTACAGAAATCCGTACTAGAGATTATCCCGCGCATAGATCCCTTCCTACGGATATGTCTAACCAGTGAACGGGTATCAATCTCCGAAATCCCTGTAATGGAATGCTTTTTGAAATAGGAGTCCAGACTTAACTCTCCCCTCCAATTGCTAAATACGCGACTATATTCGCGCACGACAAACCCTTCCACAAAAGGCTGATACGATTCTTCATCTTCCTCGTTAGTGCCGTAATTACCAATTTCAGGTTGGGTCATTACCACAATCTGCCCGGCATAAGACGGATCGGTGAGAACCTCCTGATAGCCAGTCATAGATGTGTTGAAAACTACTTCACCCAAAGATTCACCATCGGCTCCAAACAAACTTCCTTCATAAAAAGATCCATCTTCAAGGTAAAGGATCACTTGTCGTTTTAAATGCATACTCAATAGGTTTTCAAAAATGAACTTTTAGTGAAGAAGACCCATCTTGGATACTGGCCAATACCGAAAAACTGCCTTTCCAAAAATCAAACTTATCGGAACAGATCCCCAGTGCCTACTATCATTGCTGGAACTTCTTTGGTCACCCATTACGAAATAACTTTTTGACGGAACCTGTGTAGGAGGATGGTAATAATATTCTGAATCCTCCAACAAAGCATATCTTTCATTCAACGGCTCATGATTTACGTAAACAATGCCCTGACGAATCTCAATTCTTTCTCCTGGCATGCCTACAATCCGCTTGATGAAACGCTTAGTCTTATTTTTTGGGCACCAGAATACCACTACATCTCCCCTCTCTACACCACCAAAATGATAGACAAACTTGTTAATAAAGAGTCTTTCCTTATCAACGAGATTTGGCTGCATACTTGTGCCCTCAACTCGAACAGGTTGGACAACAAAAATCAGTATCAAAATTGTAATTAGGGTGGCAAAAACAATTTCTTTCACCCCATATTTTATTTGCGTTAATGAAAACAGAGCATTCACTATTCGGGATGGCTTTGAGTTAGTAGATATGGGAGGCATTAAACTCACTCTTCCGCACAATAATTCAGAAAACCAGTTTCTATCACAGATGTCACAGGATCGTTAAAAATTCTACTATGATCCCTATTCCCTATTCCTTAATCAAACTTCTAGAATCTCTTCCTGCTTCTGGTCAGCCAATTCACCTACATTGGCCACGTACTCGTCAGTTATGTTCTGCACTTCTTTCAGAGCCTTATACTCTTCATCCTCAGATATTTCCTTATCCTTGAGAGCCCTTTTTAGTTTTTCATTTACATCCCTTCTAATGTTACGAAGGGCAGTCCGATGATCTTCAGCTATTTCTCCTACATGTCGTGCAAGCTCTTGACGTCTTTCCTGAGTTAAAGGTGGAATTTGCAAACGAATGAGTCTGCCATCACTGGAAGGGGTTAACCCCAAGTTAGACGCCATGATTGCTTTTTCTATTTCCCCAATCTGAGAGATATCCCAGGGCTGTATTGTAATTAAACTTGGCTCGGGAACATGGAGAGTTGCCAACTGATTAATAGGTGTTTGTGTTCCATAATAGTCAACCACTACCTTATCCAGGAAATGAACAGAGGCTCGACCTGTTCGAATTGAGGAAAGAGTGAGAGTCAAATCTTTAATAGTTTTTCCCATTCGTCCACGGGTAGTATCAACCAGCTCTAAAACCATGTAGCCCTACTAGTTACTTAATGATCAATTAATGAACCAACCCGTTCCCCAAAAACAACTTTTTTAATATTTCCCGGTTTACTAAGGTTAAAGACGAGAATGGGAAGGTCATTATCACGACATAGAGAAATTGCAGCTGCATCCATGATAGCGAGTTTATTGGTGAGGATCTGATCATAGGTAATTCGTTCGTAAAATTGAGAGTCCGGGTTAGAATCCGGATCGGCATCATAGACCCCTTCTACTTTAGTTCCCTTGAGTATTATTTCTGCTCCGATTTCCATTGCCCGCAAGGCCGCTGCAGTATCTGTTGAAAAATAGGGATTTCCTGTTCCTGCTGCCAGAATCACAATACGTCTTTTTTCCAAATGACGGATTGCTCTTCTACGAATAAAGGGCTCTGCCACTTCAGCCATATGGATGGCGCTTAGAACCCGAGTAAATGTTCCCTTTTTCTCGAGTGTATTTTGTAACGCGAGAGCATTAATCACAGTTGCTAACATCCCCATATAATCACCAGAGGCTCGATCGATACCAACTTTACTGACATTAACCCCTCGGATAATATTCCCACCCCCGACAACAATAGCAATCTCCACGCCAAGCTTATGAACCTCACTGATCTCATCAGCAACAGTTGCCATCATTAATGAGTCGAGACCAAATTTATTCGAACCGATAAGTGCTTCACCACTTAGCTTAATGATAATTCGCTTAAATTTAGGTTTACGAACAGTTGGGCGGGACAATTGAGAGGTTTTGTCTTGCACCGAGTCGGCTGCCATATGGGTGAACTATTAAGGGAGAATCCAACCGAACATTTGAGACAAAGGTCTATTCCCCTACTTTAAAGCGGGCAAAATGTTTTACTATTATATTTTCCCCAAGCTTCGCAATCATAGCAGTTACTAGCTCTGCTACGGTAACATCTGGATCCTTTACATACGCCTGCTCATATAGGCAAACCTCAGAATAATATTTCTTAAGTCGTCCTTCAACAATTTTGTTGGAAATGTGGTCTGGTTTCCCTTCCTTTTGAGCCTGTTTTCGATAGATCTCGCCTTCCTTGGACACCTCTTTTTCTGGAATATCCTCCGAACGAAGATAAACAGGACTTGAAGCTGCAATGTGCATAGCTAAATCTTTCACAAACTGCTGAAACTCGTTAGTTCGTGCTACGAAATCTGTTTCGCAGTTGACTTCAACCAAAACTCCAAGCTTACCTCCCGTATGAATATAGTGGCCAATTAATCCTTCGCGGGCTACCCTCACAGCTTTTCTCGCAGCCGCAGCAATTCCTTCTTCACGAAGAATTTGTATCGCTCTATCCATGTCACCTTGCGCTTCCTTCAGCGCATTTTTACAATCCATCATTCCAGCGCTAGTCCTCTCGCGCAACTCCTTGACTTGCTGGGCACTTATCGCCATTTTTTATTAATTTCTCCAATTTTCATTAAAAAAGAGATTAAATTCTTAAAGCCTTCCATCTTTAAAAAGATGTCTTACTTTGACTACTACCATCAAACAGCGAAACTTCAGAGGTCGAGCACAATCCTTGAAAACCTGAATACCAGATAACTTCACATCTAACTTTTCAAGTCGACCTCATCACCCTCCCCTACCTTTTTTGATTCGGATCCTTTGGGCTCTTCAGGATTTTCTACTGGCTTCTTAGTCCCAGAAGTTTTCTTGTTTGCCTTTTTCT
>CAZMUJ010000039.1:0-32387 GCA_964569605.1 uncultured Acidobacteriota bacterium | reverse complement strand
TTTATTCCGACCAGCTCGAAGCAGACGAAGCATCTATTCTATCTGCTTTTCGGTCCGTAGACCAAATTGTGACTATCCCCAAATCTCAACGAACTCAACAACAGAATATCAAGCTACTTCGCTGTTTTTTAGAACAATACTCTTCCCACTTGGTACGCCAGTCCTGGAAGGACCTGGCTTATTGGAAACAGCGAAAGAATGAGTTCTACGAAAACCTACCTACCACAATGGTCATGGCGGAGAGAGAGGTTCCTAGAGATACATTTCTTTTACATCGAGGTGAATATGATAAGCCAGGTGAAAAAGTCACTGCAAACGTACCTTCAATTCTTCCTCCTTTAGAACCTAACAAAAATAAAAACCGTCTATCTTTGGCTCGTTGGCTGGTCGATCCTTCCAATCCTCTGACGGCTCGGGTAACCGTCAACCGAATCTGGCAAATGTATTTCGGAGTCGGCTTGGTTAAAACCTCTGAGGACTTTGGAACGCGCGGGAAATCCCCCACTCATCCCCTACTTCTGGATTGGCTAGCAACAGAACTACTCAATACGGACTGGGATCTAAAATCTCTGCACAAAACGATCCTAATGAGTGCTACATATCGACAATCTTCACGGGCCAATTCAAAGATTCAAAAAATTGATCCAGAAAACCTTTTACTATCAAGAGGTCCGCGCTTAAGACTTTCTGCCGAGATGATCCGAGACCAGGCACTGCTTGCCAGCGGACTCTTGGTCGAAAAAATTGGAGGACCTTCGGTCCGACCATATCAAACAGCAGGACTCTGGCGAGCTCTGAACAATGTAGATTATGAACAGGATTCTGGAGAAAACCTTTATCGTCGCAGTCTTTACACTTTTTGGAAACGAACGATTCCTCCTCCCTTCATGGGGACATTTGATGCAGCCACTCGAGATAGATGTGTGGTACGAGAGTATCGTACCAATACACCGATTCAGGCCCTTACACTTCTGAATAGTGTGACGTTTGTCGAAGCAGCTCGGGTTCTCGCCCAACGCATGATTAGGGAGGGAGGAATTAGCGCATCGGATCGGATCACACTCGGCTTTCGTCTGGTTACGAGTCGTACCCCAAATTCTAGGGAAATGAAAATTTTTCTAAATGGATTAGAATACATGTTGACCGAAGCCAAAAAGGACTTAGAAGCATCCAGTCAGCTAAACAATATAGGGGACAGTCCCCCAGATCCGGAGTTGGAAATCACCGAACTTGCTGCTTATACTGCAATGGCAAACTTAATCTTGAATTTAGATGAGACGGTAACTAAGGAATGAGTAAAAAAACACTGGCTGAGAATCCACTTTCGATAACAAGACGTCATTTTTTTGGACTTTCCAATGTTAGCATTGCTGGGGCAGCTCTTTCTTCTCTTCTCAACAATGATCTTTTTGCCAACCGAAATACAGATAATCTCTCAAGTATTCCCCATTTTCAACCACGCGCCAAACGTGTCATCTATCTCTTTCAGTCGGGCGCTCCCTCACAGATCGACTTGTTCGACCACAAGCCCAAACTAGATGAACTGTTCAGTACCGACTTGCCCGCTTCAGTACGTATGGGACAGCGGCTAACCACCATGACCTCTCGACAGGAGAGGTTTCCGATTGCTCCATCCCAATTTAAATTCTCACAACATGGAAAGTCTGGGGCCTGGGTAAGTGAACTAATGCCTCATATAACAGAGGTTGTTGACGATTTGTGTTTCATTAAGTCCATGCACACAGAGGCCATCAATCACGATCCCGCTATCACTTTTTTCCAGACAGGTTCCCAGTTAGCAGGTAGACCCAGCATTGGGTCCTGGTTGTCATATGGTTTGGGTAGTGAGAATGTTGATCTCCCAAGTTTTGTAGTGATGGTTTCACATAAAGGTCAACCTCTCTACGATCGATTGTGGGGCAGTGGTTTCTTGCCAACCAGATATCAAGGGGTCAAGTTTCACTCCATAGGCGATCCGGTCCTGCATCTCTCTAACCCTTCAGGTCTCAAAAATCAGACTCGGCGACGCATCCTGGACGATCTAGCTCTGCTCAACCGTGTTAAACTCGGAGAGTTCGAAGATCCTGAAATATCCACTCGCATTGCTCAGTACGAAATGGCTTATCGCATGCAGACTTCTCTCCCCGAGCTAACCGACTTATCCGACGAGCCAGAACACATTTTTGACCTCTATGGACCAGACTCAAAAACAAGGGGAACATATGCTGCTAACTGCTTACTAGCCCGAAGAATGGCAGAACGGGGGGTCCGTTTTATTCAACTCTTTCATAGAGGATGGGACCAGCATCGTAAACTTCCTGAGGAAATTTCTAAGCAGTGCCAAGACACCGATCAAGCCACTGCAGCTCTGATTAAAGATTTAAAACAGCGAGGACTGTTGGAGGACACCCTCGTTATTTGGGGTGGAGAATTTGGTAGGACATCCTATTGTCAAGGGCGCTTAACAAAAAACGACTACGGTCGCGATCATCATCCTCGTTGTTTCACTATGTGGATGGCAGGAGCGGGAATTAAACCTGGCATTAGCTATGGAAAAACAGATGATTTTAGTTATAACATCACCCAAAATCCTGTGCATGTACACGATTTAAATGCCACGATTCTTCATTGTCTCGGAATTGACCATACCAAGCTAACCTTTAGATTTCAGGGTCGTGATTTTCGATTGACAGATGTGGACGGGGAGATAGTCACAGATATTCTCGCCTGACTTAAATAGAAATCTAATTCTCTCAGATAAGCAATTGATCAGGGGTTTCAAGAGCCAATAAAAAACGCAAATGCGACTCTCTATCTTTACATTCATTTGCTTGATTATTTCGACTAATTTAAGTGCAACTAAACTGGTCACCTATAATTATCGTGGCGAGAACCGACTTGGTGCTTGGATGGACGGTGAAGTGATCGATCTAAACAGAGCTTATAAATTATTTCTGAAAGACAACGGCAAACCGCGAGCTCAGGCCCGAGCTGATGCTTTTGTGCCTCCCCACATGGTCGAGTTTTTGAGTGGGGAAAAAGATTCTCTACAGGCAGCAATGGAGGCTTTTCAGTTCATCAAAGAACTTATTCTGCAGGGGGAAAGAGCTATTCTTATTAGGGATGGTATTCTGTTTCCTGAATCCGAATTTAGACTCCGAGCCCCGGTGCCCGAACCGCCGAATCTCCTGGCAATAGGCGGTAATTACCGAGCCCATATTTTAGAAGGCGACGGAAAGATACCTGAATACCCAACGGTTTTCAGTAAGCACGGATTGATCATTGGGACACAAGAACCCATTCTTATTCCTGAAGCTGTGAAAGAACCTGATTATGAAGCGGAACTAGCCTTTGTTATTGGTAGACGGGCCCGACGAGTCAAAAAAAAGGAGGCACTCGATTATGTGGCTGGGTATATGGTTTTTAATGATGTCTCGGCTCGAGTTTTCCAGGATAGGGTAAGCCAATGGACTTTGGGGAAAAGTGCAGATACGTTTTCGGTTATGGGACCATTCCTAGTCTTAAAGGACGAAATCCCTGACCCTCAAAAACTTAAAATAATAGCAAAAATTGGAGAAAAGGTAGTTCAGAATTCTAACACCGAAGACATGATTTTTTCTGTTGCTGACATCGTTGTTTACATTTCTCAAATCATGACCCTGGAGCCAGGAACAGTAATTGCGACTGGAACCCCATCAGGTGTTGGTGCTGCCAGGAAACGGTTCTTACTGCCCAATGATGTTGTTACTGTAGAGATTGAAGATTTAGGTACTCTGGTAAATACCGTAATTAAAGAAACGTATCAATAAGAGGTAAAACATGAAACGACGCCAGTTTTTAACATCAACTGCAGCAGCATTAGCTGGAGCAAAACTAACCTTGGCAAAAACTATGGGTAATCGCAGATATCGGGCAGCTGTGATAGGACATACGGGTCGAGGAAATTACGGTCATGATTGGGACATAGCTTTCAATCACTTCGACTTTATAGATGTAGTGGCTGTAGCTGATCCAGATGATGAGGGTAGAACAAGAGCTCTAAGCCGAATCGGAACTGGGAAAGGTTATCGAGATTATAAAGAAATGTTGGAAAAGGAGCAGCCCCAACTTGTGGCAATCACTCCTCGCTGGGTTGATCAAAGAGTAGAGATGGTAACAGCAGCAGCCCAGACAGGTGCTCATATCATGCTAGAAAAGCCGTTTGCACAAAGTCTTGTACAAGCGGATGCAATGGTTCGGGTAGTAGAGGAAAACGGAGTAAAGATGCAGGTGGGCCTCCCAACAGCAGTTCTGCCAAGTACCAAACGCATCTTAAAAATGATTCAAGATGGTGAAATTGGCGTTCTTCAGGAAATCCGCGCACGTGGAAAAGAAGACCGACGAGCCGGTGGAGAGGATTTAATGGTGTTGGGTCCTCATCTGATGCATTTGATCAGAATGACAGCGGGAGATCCCAAATGGGTATTCGCCCATGTAACTAAGGGCAATCAAGAGCTGCACCCTGACCACATACATCAATCACCCGAGCAATTGGGACCAATAGCTGGAGATCAGGTAGCTGCCATGTTCTACCTTAACAATGGGCTACATGCCTATTTTGGATCCAAGGCCAATGATGTAAAAGGAGGGCCTCGGTTTGGAACGTATTTTTATGGCAGCAAAGGAATTATTTATTTGCCCACCATGAGCCGTCTATCACATGGAGGAGAGGCGATCCTGCGTTCCCAGAATTGGCACAGTGGAAGCTGGGAACTAATTGAACTCCGGCCTAACGAGCAGATTAGGTTAGAGGAATTGAATACTCTAATGGTGGCGGATCTGTTACAGGCCATTGAAGAAGATCGAGACCCCATTGTAAGTGCTCGGGATGGCCGCTGGACTATTGAGATGATTATGTCAGCCTATCAATCTCAAAAAATCGGATCCCCGGTTACTTTTCCGTTGAAAAATCGGTCTCATCCCTTGGAGGAACTGTGAAAGAAATCTGTTTTATTAGATTCTCCCATTAGAAAGAACTATGACGAAATTGATTAAAACTGCCGGCCTGAAAATTGATGAAGAGCTTTACGGTTTGGTGAATAAGGAGATCATTGTTGGTACTGGAATCAATGCCGACAAGTTTTGGGAATCACTTGCGCTGATAGTCCAAGACTTAGAGCCTAAAAACAGGAAACTTTTGAACAAGAGGGATGCACAGCAGACTTTGATAGATGATTGGTGCAAAGCTCACAAAGGCAGTTCACTTGATAACACTAAATATCGGGCATTCCTATACCAGATCGGCTACCTGCTTCCAGAGAGTGAAGCTTTCCAGGTAGATCCCGTCAACGTTGACCCTGAGATAGCTGTGGTCTCTGGTCCTCAACTAGTTGTTCCGGTCGACAATGCCCGCTATGCACTTAATGCAGCTAACGCTCGATGGGGAAGTCTATACGATGCTTTTTACGGAACAAACGTGATATCCGAAAAAGACGGTGCAGCTAAAGGACAGACTTACAATCCAAAACGTGGAGCTCTCGTGGTTGAAAAAACCGAAGAATTTCTGGATCAGTCAGTTGGCTTGGAGCAAGGCTCATTCTCAGAAATAAAAAGTTACTCGTTAGAAAATACCGGCACAAGAAAGAGATTGGTGGCTTTATTGGTAAATGGGAATAAAGTTGGCTTGAAAAACCCCAGACAATTCTGCGGTTTCAAACTGCAGGACAATGAGCTCATCTCCATTCTTCTGAAAAATAATGGACTACACATTGAGATTCAAATTGATCACCGGGATCCAGTGGGAAAAGTTCACCCTGCAGGGGTCAAAGAAGTACTACTGGAAGCAGCCATCACAACTATTCAAGACTGTGAAGATTCTGTTTCCGCCGTGGATGCATCTGACAAGTGTCGAGTCTATAGAAATTGGAATGGCATCATGAAAGGTACATTGAGAACTACCTTTGAAAAAAATGGAGAACTTGTGACTCGCCAGCTTAATCCAGACAAAACATTTGTAAATCCTCAGGGGCAGAATTTCACCTTGCCAGGACGTAGCTTATTGCTAATCCGCAACGTGGGTATTCATATGTACACCGATGCTGTCCTAACAAAAGACGATCGAGAAATCCCCGAAGGATTTCTCGACGTTATGATAACAGTACTGGCTTCCCTTCATGATCTGAAGAGGACGGCAAAACATAGAAACAGCCGTATGGGAAGTGTTTACATTGTTAAGCCTAAATTGCACGGACCTGAGGAGGTAGCTGCAACAGTGGAACTATTTGAGCGGGTTGAAAAAGCACTGGAACTTGAACCAAATACTATCAAGATTGGGATTATGGATGAAGAGCGCCGCACCACCATAAATTTGCATCAATCGATTCAAGTTGCTCAACATCGAGTTGTATTTATCAATACAGGCTTTCTTGATAGAACAGGAGATGAGATCCATACCAGCATGGAACTGGGCCCTGTCTTCCCCAAGATGGAAATTAAAACCCAACCTTGGATGAATGCTTATGAAAACTGGAACGTTGATGTAGGCATTGAGACAGGTATGCTCGGAAAGGCCCAGATCGGCAAGGGAATGTGGACTATGCCAGATTTGATGCGCGAAATGGTTGAGACCAAGCTTGAACATCCTCAGTCAGGCGCCTCAACAGCATGGGTTCCTTCTCCAACAGCTGCGACACTACACGTTCTCCATTATCACAAGATAAATGTTCCTAAGAGACAGAGAGAACTCACCAAACGTAATCGGGCCAACCTTAGGGATATTCTCAGTCCCCCCTTACTCACTCGTGATTTAACACACAACGAAATTCGGAGAGAATTGGAAAACAATGTCCAAGGTATACTAGGTTATGTGGTCCGCTGGGTAGACCAAGGAATTGGTTGTTCCAAGGTGCCAGACATCAACGATACTGGATTGATGGAGGATCGGGCAACTCTGCGTATCTCTAGTCAGCATATAGCCAACTGGCTGCATCATGGGATTGTAACCGACGAACAGGTAATTGGTACGTTTAAAAACATGGCTGTAGTAGTGGATGGACAAAATAAAAGCGATCCTAACTATCAACCAATGTCCCCAAACCATAGCAAGAGTATTGCGTTTCAAGCAGCACTAGATTTGGTTTTTAGAGGAAGAGAAACTCCCAATGGTTACACCGAAGAGGTCCTTCATAGGCGGCGCAGACAAGTGAAAAACTAGAGATTTCATAGTTTTCAAGTTAATTAAGCTGCAAAAATAAAATTCGAACAATCCTCTGAAGTTATAGTCTCGTATACCTTCTATCTTTTTCATTCGGTAACAGAATTTTTTCATTTGGGGGAAGATCGAGTTTCTAGCGGATGGAAACCAACTAGAATGAAACTAGCAAGTATAGCAACCATAATTGCCTGCCATGGAGGATAAAACGCTATGGCAAAGGCAATTAGTAAAGCCGTACCTTGTTCAATTTTAGTGCTTACAATTCCAATAGCAACGTAGAAACAAGTAAAGGCCGTTAGAATAAGGGTCAGGGCTAGCGCAATTGGCATAAGAGGCTTGAGAACCGTTACCACTGGTAACAAAAGATAGATAACTGGAAGTCCTAAGGAATAATAAGAGGATATCCCACTAAACAATGAATCCATGGCTTTTCGACCCTCTGCCCAGCGCCGTACTATAATCACATGTACCCCAGTCCACAGAGCTCCTTGAGTCGGAAAAAATGGGGCAAAGATCGCCATAAAAATATTACGAATTCCTAGAGAGAGGTGAGATCGAGTCAAATCTATTTGAATCTTTTCATCTGGCCTTGAGGGAATGGCCGATTTGAGAACTTCCACCCCCGTAATTAGATCGCCGAAGAGTATTACATACCCCATCAATGCCAAAGGCATCATAGCCAAGAACATATTGAAATCAGGCCAGCCAATGCTAAATGGTGAAACCTTGTTCCACAATTCCAATACCGGGGGCATTAAAATCCCATTCTCTACCTGATACGCTACTTCTCCGAAAAAAGGCCCAACTATACCTGCAGCTACAAAACCCGGGAGTAATCCAAAAGAAGAAACAAAGTCTAACCACTTGTATTTTTTTCTGTATCGTCGGAGGGGAATAGAGAAAATTAAAACCAGACATATTGTCAGTGCTACCATTGTACTCACTGGTTGCACATCGAAAGCTCCTCCCTTTACCAAAAACACACGATAGATAGCCGCCAGTGCTGCACCCATAACAATTCCTGCCTTGAAGGTACCTGGTAGCCATTCCATGAATTTTTTGCCTAAACCAGTGAAACCCATTACAAAGAGAATAATAGAAAAGTCGATTGACACAGCCGTCATAAGCCGAAATTTTTCGACAGGATTTGAATATATTTGGCTACCGTCTTCAGCAGTAGCTAAAACCACACTCAAGACCAAGGGAAGTGCTGGGGTAATCCAGCCAGGAGCAAAAGGCTCACCAAAAAGTATGAAGCTACTAAAGACGAATAGTGAAAACAGAATAATAAAGGCCACAGCTTCTTCAAAGATCAGTCCAAACTGATTCGTGAGTACAGGAACTAGGGCTAGACCTGTTGCTCCTGACACGATAAATCCCTGCAACAGCTCCGAAACTTCCAAACGAGTATGATAAAGAGGTATCCGAAGTGTAAATGGCCCCCATTTCCATCCTGGATGCTCGCTCCCACTCTGACGATGTGCTGGCATAAATTTAACTATTTTATAGAGATACGATAGAGATATTTCCCTCTCAAATAGATCTCGTCGCCAACAATAGCCATAGAAGCGTTAAACTCATCTTCAAGTGAATTGATATATAGGACTTCCGGATCGGACCCAGCTTTCAGAACTGCTGTTTTTCCTTGTCTATCAGTAACATAGATTCTGCCAGCCGTTCCTACGGGGGAGGAGTAGATATTACCAAGCCCTGCAATTCTTTTCTGGGAATGCAACTCTCCAGTTCTGGTATCAAAAACGGATAAAATCCCATTGTTTCCTTTTAGCAAATACAAGAGCTTTTTGTAAATCAATGGAGATGGAACATAGGGTGTATCTCTGTCCAGATTCCAGACAATTGCTTCTGATCCCGTTATGTCTCCTTTGGCTTCAGATATCCGAATTGCCAGGAGAGAATTACCCCGAAACCCGCTGGTCAGATAAACTATTCCATCCTCAAATACAGGTGTCGGAATGGTGTTTCTAGTCATCCCACCCACTTCCCAAATTAGAGTTCCATCCACAAGATCATAGCTACGAATTTTGTGAGTAGCACTGGTTATTACTTGGGTTCCACCATCATGCTCAACTACGAGAGGAGTTGACCAGGAAGTGTCTTCGTCACGATCCACTCGCCATAATTCTTTTCCTGTTTTTTTGTCCAAGGCCACGATAAAAGACTGACCTTCATGGTCCCAGGGAAGAATTAAAGTCTCACCATAAAGCGCTGGAGAAGCTCCTTCTCCAAAGTTGAATTTAATGCTCATCCTTCCCAAGTCTTTTCCCCATTTAAGGGTTCCATTTTCGTCAAGACAATATATTCCTCTGGAACCAAAAAAAGCGTAAACATTTTCTCCATCTGTGACGGCGGAACTAGCAGCATAACTGCCTGTTTGGTGATGACCTTCGTGGGGCTTGATCTTTTTCACAGTGTTTTCCCATAAAAGCTTGCCCGTTCCTCGGTCGATGGCTAGAACAACAAAATTCTGGAATACATTCAGGGGATTCTTGTGTTTTCGAAATAGTTGGCGCCCTAGCTGTGACCCTAAAGATAAAGGTCTTTGTTCGGATTGAGGGTGAACTTTCTCCATTTCATCTTTTGATACAGCCGTTGTCAGATAGACCTTGTCACCCCAAATGATTGGACTGCTAGATCCCTGGCCAGGGATTGCCACCTTCCATGCTACATTTTGGTCTTCACTCCACTCTACGGGTGGACTTCCCCATTCCGAAGATCCATTACAGTAAGGACCTCTCCATTGGGGCCAGTTCTTGTAAGAACTGTTGCTCGATGGACTTGCACCCACTATTGTCGTCAGAACGACTGTGAGCCCAATCGATATAAGCTTGCCTGCAACTCTCATTATTTCTGTCTCTGGTTCCCAGTCTAGACACATACGATACATTTACACAACTCCTAGACATTCAACTTATCCCTATAATCAAAACCTTGTTGCTTTCATTCTCCTCTTTTCTGAAGGAATGTGTGCCTTACCCGACCAATTCACCTTCCGTTTCGATCAATACCTAAAAAGTAGATCTTAATAATAGCAATCTGTTCTCCCCTAATCATGTGCACAAATTAGAGTACTCGGACCCTAAGAAGAACTGTCAGGAAAATCTTAAATTGCTTTGATAAATAAGACTGAGCTGCGCTAAGGTTGGAGACTTCAATGCCTCAGCTTAGAATTGTCCTTCTGTTACTTACACTGATTTTATCTGGAACGTTCTCAATTTGGGCTCAGCTCGAAGAGGGATCGGCATCTGAACCTTACACTTCTCTACTGTCTAAATGTGAGAACAAGGATCCTTCTCCAACCTCCATGTCTACGACCATCCCTCCTAATCTACAAGCAACTGAAAGAAAAATCAGGAATCAGCTTCAGACCAATCCACGGGATGTAATGACGCAATTACGGCTAGCTAGAATTTTTGAATTTAAAAGGGACTTCTCGGCTGCCCTTATTGGATATCAGGAGGCTTTGCGAATTAATAACTCTTGCGAAAATTGTTTGATTGGATTGGCCTCATTACTTTCTCACTGCAAACAGAAATCAGATGCAATTCGTCTAACTGAGGAGTTTCTTGATCGAAGTCCAGGATCTGTCATGGCAACTAGGCAACTTGCGCTACTGAACCTGGAACAAAAAAATTATTTAGAGGTAATTCGTATAGCCCAAAAGATTCAGAAATTAGATCGGAACTTAGCTACAGGTTATCAAGTTCAGGCCATGGCTCATCTAGCTCTGGGCCAAGAAGAGGAGGCCGTGGATTATTTTAAGACTGCTCTAGAAAACGACGAATCGCTTGCTGAGGTACACCTGCAACTCGGCATGATATATAGAAAGAAGCCCGAAACTGTTGATTTTGCGGCTAGGCATCTAAGAAAAACTCTCGAGCTTGGAATTGTTCATCCTGAGATCTACAAAGACCTGGCCCGAATGCTCTTGGACAAAAGCCGAAACAAGGAAAGTATACTTGAAGCCATTGAAGAACTTCATAAAGCACTCGATATGACTTCAGGTTATCCAGAAGCCTACAAACTACTCTCAAGGGCGTACAAAAAACTCGGAAATACCACCCTCGCAGAGATAGCAACCAAACATTTTGAGAAGCTTGTGAGAAATTATCAGAATGCAGGAAAAAGCATATCTCGAGCTGAGTCTCATTATGAGAACGCTCTGAAACTCCTAAAGGAAATAAAAAGTGATGAAGCTCGAGACACTTTGCGCAAAGTGATAAGACTAAATCCTGATATGGACTCAGCTTACTATATGCTGGCTATGCTCAACTCTATGGAATCACGCCAGAGAGAAGCAGTTAATTGGGTCCGTAAAGCCATTCAAATTAATCCAGTCAGGCCTAGATACTATTTGCTCCTCGGAGAAAATCTTCCAAGAACAGAAACTGCAGACGCTATCGAGGCAGTTAATAAAGCGATCCTACTCAACCCTTCTGAGGCAAGCGCCTACAATATTCGTGGGAATATTCAGTTCAATGACGGTCAAAATGAGAGCGCTGTAAAATCCTATCGACTGGCTATCCGGATCGATGGCGAAAATCCAGTTTTCCACATAAATCTTTCATCTGTTTTACAAAGGCTGGGAGATGAAGAAGGTAGTAGAAGAGAGCGAAATATATACCTGCGGCTTTCAGCCATCCAAGACAACTAATTTAGTTGCCCTTTCAACAATTGTTTGAAATTTGACGACAAAAAAGCTTTCTAATTGTTAATAACTTGTTTCCAACCTCTACGAGAGAGGTCCCAATAGATAATTCCGCCACAAAGGCTACCGACCAAAAGAAGACCTAAGCCCGACCAATAGTATCCAAAAATTAGTTTTCCGACCCCAAAAACACCGCTGTACAACAAAATGACCCCAGACAGCCAATCCACAAACAGCCATCCAAATCCTGAATCTGTTTTTACATGGGGTGCAATTCTTTGGATCTTTGACCATCCAAGTCCTCCTGGACGCACTTTTTCATAAAAACTCACCAAGTGTCCTTCTTTCACTGGGCTTGTGATGAAAGTGGCTAAGATCCAAGCAATTGTAGATATCAAAACAATATAGTAAAGAGAGACCGGGAACACTACTTCTGTGTAAAGCTTTATATAACCGTAAACAAAAAACGGGACTATTGTGGCCACAATTTCACTCCAGGCATTAATCCGCCACCAGTAGAACCGCAAGATAAGAACTAAACCAATTCCAGAACCCGACTCTATTACAAATTGCCAGGCCCCCGATATTGTTGGGATCACAAGTGTTACTAAAACCGAAGCGACCATTAAAAGAAAGGTTGAAAAACGGGAGACACCAACATAATGCCTTTCCGACGCCTCACGCTTGCAAAAACGCTTGTAAAAGTCATTCACTAGGTAGGATGTTCCCCAGTTTAGCAAGGTTGTGATTGTGGACATGTAGGCTGCAAGGAAAGTTGCTACCAGTAATCCCTTCAATCCTACGGGAAGAAAATCCCTCATTGCGTAAATGTATCCTAGTCTCCTCTGATCTGGATCAAGATCCGGATATAGAACTAGCGTCGCAATTCCCACCACAATCCAAGGCCATGGCCGTAGACAATAATGAGCAAAATTGAACCACAGTGTGGCCAAAAGGGCATGCTTCTCATTTCTAGATGACAGCATTCTTTGGGCAATAAATCCTCCGCCTCCTGGCTCCGAACCTGGATACCAAGACGCCCACCATTGAATACCAATATAAGCAACGAAGGCACTCACACTTAGAGACAAAGCTCCTCCAGCCACCACCTCTACTCCACCCATTACAGGCGTAAAACGGAAAACCCAGTCAGGAAGTTGATTCTGTAATCCTGAAATCCCACCTACTTCTGGTCTCTGAAGTACTATAAACATCAGAACTGTTGTTCCGGTCATCGCAATAACAAACTGAACGGCATCATTGAAGACCACGCCCCAAAGCCCTCCTAATGCCGAGTACACCGCAACAAACATCATGATTCCAAATACGTAATATCGAACTAAAGACGACGGAATTCCAAACATTCCTTCAAGAATGGAAATCATGGCGAGATTTACCCAACCCATCACTACTATGTTGATTAAAAGCCCTAGATATAGCGCCCGAAATCCCCTCAAAAAGGAGCCGCTTTTACCAGAGTAGCGTAACTCAATGAATTCCACATCGGTAACCACATCAGCTCGGCGCCAAAGTCGAGCAAAGAAAAAAACTGTAAGCATTCCTCCAACTATGAAGTTCCACCACAACCAGTTTCCAGCAATGCCATTTTGGGAAACTAGTTCAGTTACGGCTAGAGGAGTGTCGGTCGCAAAAGTTGTCGCCACCATAGAAGTTCCAGCAACCCACCAAGGTAGGCTTCGACCCGACAAAAAAAACTCTTCGATATTCTTTCCAGCCCTTTTCGAAAAATAGACCGCAACAGAAAAGCTTACAGTGAAATAGAGACCGACAATGATCCAGTCAATTGTGTGCATATTCTTTGAATGTTAGTGATCATACAACAGTGAAGTGTTGTCAGCCCCTAACTGTGTCAGATAAACTAAGTGCTTTCTGTCACCTTTAGTCCAGTCTTAATTTGACTGAAGGCCAGCAAATCCTGAATGGGCCTATAGCTCAGCTCGGTTAGAGCGCACGCCTGATAAGCGTGAGGTCGATGGTTCAAATCCATCTAGGCCCACCTCCATTTATCCTTTTATTTATCAGTACATTAAAAGAGACTCTACGACAATAAATGTTCTTATGGTCTATAGAAAACAGTTGTGCTATTCGGACAGGACTTTATTGTTCAATGTGAAGGGAGTTTCCAGCTGGGGATAAAATCACAATTCTAATAGACTTCGATTAGATGTATATCTTTCTGCAGGGCATCAATATGTCCAAAAAAACTAGAAATTATTTGGTATAAAAAACAATCTTTCTCCACACTCGCTTTCAGAAAGGATGTTTTCTAGGATTGGTCAAGATGATGATAGCCCATGAAAACTAATCAATTCGGTATTTCAATTTCTTGCCAGCTGCAAGACGATCCAGATTTTCCAAACAGATTTCCGCCCGGCGACGGATAGTACCTTTAGTGGTACCAGCAACGTGGGGCAGAGCATAAAAATTTGGATGTTGGTACACTGGATGTTGAGGCTGAGGATACGTTCCAACATGCACATCGGTACCAATCCCGGTGATCCGATTGTTCAATAACGCCTGATAAAGCGCATCTTGGTCTACGAGGTCGCCTCTTGCAGTATTGATTAAGCTAGCTGTTGGTTTCATCAATCCAATCTTTCTTTTGTCAATTATCCCTTGGGTTTCAGGAGAAAGTGGCAAATGGAGCGAAACAAAGTCTGCCTTGCGGAACACATGATCAATTTCCTCAGGCTTACCAACAAACTCTGGCCGATAATCCTCTAAGGTGGCCGAATTGATATCCATTGGCTCTATGATCATTAGCTTCATTCCAAATTTCTTGGTCAGGCGAGCTAATTCTTGACCGCTAGCTCCAAAACCAATTAGGCCAAGTACTTTACCCTCCAGTTCTTCCCCTAGTGGAGTGTGAACCTCCCCTCGTCGGAGGACCTCCTGTGATTCATTGTAACGATGTACAATCATCAACATGAACATAACAGCAGACTCAGCCAAACCTAAAGAACTTGTAGTACCTGGACAGTGACAGACTGGGATACCAGCTTTGCGCAGCACTTCAATCCTGGACTCAAAAAAATCATAACCAACAGTTACGATTTGCCAAAGCTTTGCCTGCGTGGCAAGAGCAATTAATTCTTCAGTAGCTGACGCTCCACCCATATCTACCACCGCATCAACCCCTGAAAACTGCTCCAACAAAGCTTTTTTAGGATCAAAGGTGGAAATATCGTGCCTCTCCGAAATCAGTGAAGTAGTTACCTCATGCCACAATGGAACCGCTCCATCCTGTTTTAGATATAGAACTCTTAATTTTCGCATCTATAAAACTCCTATTAGGTGTGTTTGTGGTTTCTTCGTTAATCTCAGAGAAACCACTTTTTAATCTCGCGTAACCCTATAACAGGATCGCAGGTGGGCCAATACTCTAATCCTAAATAACCTGTAAATTCAGCCTTTTTGATTATATCGAGTATAGGTCGATAATTAATTTCTCCGTTGGTCAATTCGTGGCGTCCTGGGTTCCCGGCTGCATGAAAGTGTCCTATCTTTTCCAAATTCTTTGTAATATTGGAAATCAAGTTGCCTTCACTTATTTGTTGATGATAAATGTCAAAGACTATCTTCACATTAGGACTCTCGACTTCAGCTACTATTTCAAAAGCTTCATCGGAATGGACCAAGTAATAACCAGCATGATCGACTAGAGTATTTAGAGGCTCAATGACAAGAATAATTCCCGCATCTTCCAAGATGGGTGCTGACTGCTTAAGGCCATTAACCAGACTAGTGTATTGTTCTCTTCGGGGCACACCTGTCAATTCATCTCCGACTTGAGAAATGAGCACCTGACAATCAAGTTGTTTGGCTGCAATGATCGACTCTTTTAATCCAGAAATATAATCGTCGCGTTGATCTGAATTGACCAGACTTATAAATTTGGTACAACAGGCTGCAACCACAAGGCCCAGCTTCTCTTTCTCCTCATTAAGAGAGACAAGATCTTTGTCCCACCAACTCCAAAACTCAAAAGCATCGATTCCGGCTAATTTTACTTGCTTAAGAGCATCAGAAACCGATCTTCCAGCAAAAACTGCATCAATACAAACAGAAGGCTTAAACGGCATGTCTAATCTCTAATAGAAGCATTTTCATCAAATGTAAATTGGTCTCTTACAAGAAGTTCTTTACAGTAAAAGATCCAACAGTTTCTCCGGTGGTCGACCCAATAGAGCTCGCTTTCCCATTACTCCGATAGGACGCTGTAACAGTGTAGGATATTGAGACATTTTCTGAATCAAAAAGTCCTCCGGTTCCTGACCCGTAAGATTGAGTTTCCGATTAGCCTTATCATTGCTACGAAATACTTGGGAAGCCTTCAAGTTTAATTTTTTCAATAATCTCTTTATTTCTAAAGGTTGTAAAGGTTCTTTTGTATAGTCACGATAACGGTAGGGAATGTCCCTTTCTTTTAGCAAGGCGACCGCCTTTCGACAGGTACTTCAAAACTGACTACATATGATTTCTAACATGCTTAGTTTTCCTCCAACTCTCAAAAAACGTTGTTATTGAAACTCATGATACATCTCCAATGATTGCATGAACGAGTTTGAAGGAACATTGCTAAGTCTAATTTGAGAATCAGAAAAATAAATCCCAACTCACCAATCTATATTTTGATCTAAATAATTAACAAATTTCTTAGAAATGGGAGACAATCTTTAGTAACTTAACTGAATTAAGTCCTTAAAATCACGAAAAGACCTATAATTAGTTTCTTGTTATTTTTCAAGTAATGTCACTTTGTAAATTTGGGACAAATATAGAGGAAATATTTATGTGGAAAAGTAAAAATTGTCTGAGTGTTTTAATTTTAACATTGAGTCTAATTCTACTACTTGACCAACAAGGATTGGGGCAAACCAGTGGTAAGTCCAGCATAATTTTACCTGGTACGCAGTTAGAGAAAATCTTCGACGGGGGTTGTGTCCTCACCGAAGGAGTAGCAGTAGGACACGACAACATAGTCTATTTCAGTGATATCACCTTCACCTCTCAGTGTCGAGATGACAAAGGTGTAATGGAGGCAGGACACATCTGGCAGTACAATCCCAAATCAGGTCAAACGACTATTTTTCGGTCTCCCAGTGGCATGTCTAACGGGATTAAATTTGATGCTCAAGGAGACATGTTAGTGGCGGAGGGCTCAGACTTCGGAGGAAGACGGATCATTCGTACCAACATGAGGACTGGACGTAGTTATATTGTGGCCGGTCTATTCGAGGGACATCCTTTCAATGCGCCTAATGACATAACTATTGATGCCAAGGGAAGAATCTATTTCTCCGATCCTCGCTACTTGGGTTATGAGCCCATATCTCAACCAGTAATGGGTGTTTATAGAATTGATACAGATGGCTCAATACATCGTATTCTAACGGATGTTGGAAAACCCAACGGGATCGCCGTGTCTCCAGACCAAAAGACCTTATATGTGGTAAGTAACGATAATGGCAGTTGGGGATCGTTTCGCCTAGCTAACGGAGAAAAAGTGCACAAAGGTCGCATGGCTTTGTTGGCTTACGATTTATTTCCCGATGGAACGGCTAGTTTTAGAGAAATTATGGTTGACTATTACCCTCAAGATGGACCGGATGGTTTGGTTCTAGATGTAGACGGAAATCTCTACGTTGCTGTTCGAAACGTTACTCGACCGGGTATCGTAGTTTATTCCCCTAAAGGGGCCGAATTAGCCTACATACCAACTGAGGAACTTCCAACAAATGTAGGCTTTGGACGTGGCCAGGACATCAATTTACTCTATATTACTGCCGGAAAAAGCTTGTATCGAATCCGAGTAAACAAGAAAGGATACCATCTCTAAAAACAATAATTATAAACGCAGCAATCACTGTTGAATTTGTGAATTTTTCAGATATAAGAAATGAAAATAGCAGAGGACTTTTGTAAGAGATTCACTAATTATTTTAGAATGGGAAGAGTTGGATTTTTCTGGATTTTTCGCGTTTCAAAAAGCTTTTTCAGAAATTATTAGATCAAGAATAAGCAGTATTGAGTAGCTCCAAAACTAACAAATAGCACGTTGTGAAACCAAAAGAAAGGTGAGTATGCCGGGCCTACTTCCCAATATCGATCCTGATGGACTTCTAGAGTACTCTGTTGTTTCTACAGACCGTTCTCTTAATCATATGTCTCTTTGCTTTCAAGAAGTAATGAAGACGATCTCAACCACCCTTAAAAATGTTTATCGAGCTAAATCTGTTGCCATTGTTCCGGGTGGTGGAACTTTTGCTATGGAAGCTGTGGCTCGACAATTTGCTAATGACAAAAAATGCCTTGTTATCCGAAATGGATGGTTTAGTTTTCGCTGGAGCCAAATATTAGATTCAGGAAATATTCCCTCTAAATGTACGGTACTGAAGGCTCGTCGACTTAATAATAGTACGGATGCAGCTTTTGCTCCTCCACCAATCCAAACCGTATTGAAAACTATCGAGGAAATCTCTCCAGACTTGGTTTTCGCTCCACATGTCGAGACCTCCTCAGGGATTATCCTACCCGATAGCTACATTTCTTCTCTCTCCGATGCGGTTCATTCTGTTGGAGGCCTATTAGTTTTGGACTGCATCGCCTCTGGAGCAATCTGGGTAAACATGAAAAATTGTGGTGTTGACATTCTGTTAAGTGCTCCTCAAAAAAGCTGGAGCAGCTCACCGTCCAGTGGCTTAGTGATGTTTGGTCCCCTTGCACTGGAAAGAATTAGATCGACCTCCAGCACCAGCTTTGCCTGCGACCTACATAAGTGGCTTCAAATCATGGAGGCTTATGAAGGTGGAGGCTATGCTTACCACACAACAATGCCCACAGATAGTCTTCTGGGTTTGTACAACATGATTCAAAAGATGGAAAAATACGGGTTTGAAAAGCTCCATAAAAGACAGCAACAACTTGGTAACCAAGTCAGAGCACTGCTGGTCAGCAAGGGCATAAAGAGTGTAGCTGCAGAGGGATTTCAAGCACCAGGTGTTGTGGTTAGCTACACCGACAAAATTGGCATACACAATGGTGACAAGTTTTTAAATGCTGGTTTACAAATCGCCGCAGGCGTTCCACTCGCCTGTGATGAGCCTGAAGATTTTAAAACTTTCCGTCTTGGACTTTTTGGTTTTGACAAACTATTAAACATTGATCGAACAATTGAGACACTCAACACTGCACTTAGCCAGATATTTTAGCAAGGAATATGTCAAAGACAGTACCTATAATAATGTTTGAAGGTAGAACTCACTCCAAAGACAATTAATTAGAGTTCGTCTGTAGAGGTGAGACCTATTGGTAAAGTTTGCAATTGTCTTAGTTCCAATTATCGGTTCCACAATTTCTTGCTAACTGTCCTCATCTCTTTTCTAGATTAACAAAGCAAATAGGAAGTCGTATGGGTAAAACCTTAATGATAATTGGTATGGTTTTATTTGTGGCTGGGGTGGTATTTTCTGTCGTACCAATTGGCCGTATGGGAAGACTTCCGGGGGACATCGTTTGGCGCGCTAAGAGCTGGACTTTATTCGTCCCCATCACTACATCGGTTATAATAAGCCTTCTTCTTACCTTACTGGTAGCACTGATCAGTCGGTTTCGCCAATAATTAATAAAACCGTCACGAAGATAAACTCTGTCCTCCACAAAATGGATGCGTGATCGAAACATTTCTAGACCGGGCCCTCAAATTCAAAAAACTTACAGCCAGCCCTAGAAACTGCAGCTACAGAGTCGCCCAATTTAATGCTTTTTGTGAGGCAGGAATAACAAAGGCATGATCCATTAGTATTTCTACTCTGACTTGATAAGCTTTGAAAAGTAGCATTTATTAACGAAACAATTGCATCATATCTAAAAAGGAAGATTAAAATGCGTTTTCTTCGAAGAATTTTGATTCTTGCAGTGAAGGAATTGGTGCAAAACCCAAAAGCTCGTGCCAAAGCCACACAAACACTGGAGGAGCACCTCAAACCTCAAGCCAAATATGCTTGGAAGGTAGCTAAGCCTAAGATCAAATCCACCAAAATCAAACTCAAAGACTTCACGCAAAAGGTGTACATAAAATACCGTAAGGGAGGAAATTGATTTGATATCTGAATAAGGCGCTAAGAAGGGAAACTCAGATATCTCAATCTTGTCTATCCGTCGAGCTCTCTCCCATTCAAAAGGTCTCTATAAAAACTGAAGAGGAAACTAAACATGGACAAAACGACAAAGGTTCTTCTAGCTACTATTGCAATTGGTCTCTTGCTCAATGCACTAAACCCATGGCTTAAACCAGCCAAGGTAAAGGCAGCAGTCTTACAAAGTGACTATTTCCTACAGTCAATCGATTCTAACCTCTCTATCATCCGAAGTGATCTGAGTAGTATTGAAACCGAGGTTGAACGGATTTCTCGTGGTAACTGCAAGGGCCCTATTTGCGACTAACCGTTAGGTTCAGTCCTTTTAGGCAAAACCTTTAGTATGGTCGTCACTACAGAAGAGCTTTTATCCGTAGAGAGAACCTGGTTATTTAAGCAAAAACTACAGGTATAGTTTTAAACACTTTAATTTATGCAAAGTTGAACTCACACAATATTTCCGCTTTGCTTTCTCTAATATATCGAGAAATAAAAATTCACACCGCGTGCAAAAATCTTAACCTGCCTTGCAACATTCAATTGATAAGTAAATAGATATGGAAACAACATGCGGTTCCGTTTCGATGGTTAAGGTGTAGGTGCGGTAGCTCATTGACAAACAAGAACGGTGTGATTGTTCACTTTAAAAAAATATTCTATCTGGAAATCACCCTCAGTGGAAATATGGAAGGTCAATTAATCAAGATACTCTCGAGCTATTAACAAATCTAAAAATACCTGGGTGATTAATTCAAATACTGCTACCCTTGCCAGATTGTATAACCTACTATTAGTAGATTATACTTGCGGCTAATGCCCCAAATGACGCGACACGGAAATCACAGAAGGTTCAAAGATATTCGCAGGGAACTTGGAATGAGTCAAAAACAGCTGGCCCAGGCTCTTGGTGTAAAAACTAACACCGTATATAGATGGGAGAACGAAATTATGCCGATGCCTTTAACAGCGGAGCTGGCCGCAGAACACATTCTGTTAACGAAACTTTTAACTGATATGGGATATATCTGAAGTAATTAAGATGTTCCCATTCTATTCTTTAGGACTTCCAATTGCTTGACAGTTTATTCTTTAGAGCCAGTCTTGCTCTCAAGACCCCACCGAGTCACGCCAAGTGATTGCATCAGACTCAACAGCAACTGCATCCATGACATCAAGGACAGGTTCAATACGGAACTTGAGCACTGCAAAGGTGGTGGTCAGCTTGTGTACATCTACCAGCTGGTCCGTTTCTAGCACAACATATCCACCAAATTCCCCAACACGAACAAGAAATTCATGGATTTTGAGGCTTTCCGGCATTTCCCACTCTTGAAAAAGTTTCAAAACACGTTGTTGCGCTGACTCATAATCAGCATAGGAACCACCGGGTCGTTCCCACCATGTTATGACATATTTCACGTGATATTCTCCTATAGAATCAAAGTAAGACTTAAGCTAAACACATTTAAGTGTATCTGCATATTCTTTGCACAGCAACTGTTCACAGCCAGACTTTTTTGTGTTAGAAATAGAAAAATAGTTACAGTCATTGAATTGCGATTGTTATGCGCTACTTGAAAAAATCTCGGACTATCGGCTTGTTTTTGGCTCTAAGTCTATTCTGCTTTACGTCCGTTAAGACAATTGAGATTATCGATCCGATCGAAGAAGTAGGTCTCAAAAAATCGCATCCGAGCCACGACTGGAACAACCTTTTTCTTTTCTGTGGGCTAACCGAAGAACACCATCCTAATTGTCTCCATCAGAACGGACTCTCACCTCAAGCAAACCATCCCTTTTTAATCGCTCAGATGAGAAGTTGTACTCTTATCTATCCCCCATTTAAAAAACAAGCTTTTTTGAGCGATAAGGATTTCAGAATCCGAGGTTCTCCCCGTAAATTGTCGATCTAGACACTCAAAAGATTTTTCCTGAAATGTTTTGCCTCCAGGTCCTAGTACTTGGAGATTTGAATGTTTCGTAAAAATCAATTTAGGGAACAACTTTTGGGCATTTAAAAATGCTCTCCCATGACTTGAGAAATCTATTTTCTCACATAGCTAGAAATTGAGGATTAGTACAATGCAAACTAGAAATATTTTGCGTTTCCTTCTGATATCACTTTTTTTTACAAAGGGTTTGTTAGCAGAATTTACCGGTCGAATCGAGGGACAAGTCACTTTAGAAAAGAATAAACAACCGGTTCATTTTGCCACCGTGATGATAGTTGAGCTAAGCAAGGTGAGAGAAACTAATGAAGCAGGTTTTTTTGAATTTGACCTTCCCCCCGGCTCATACTCAGTCATTGCTTACACCACTTTACTAACTTCTCCTAGCCAAGTTATAGAAGTGCGCAAAGGTCAAACCCACACCCTTAATATTGAGCTTGAGCTCTCTCCCCTGAAGCATGAAATAACAGTTACAACCAACGGACTTCAGCAAACTGCTTTCGAATCTGTTCAGTCCGTTAACTCACTCAACGTAATTGACCTAGCCAGAAACCATGCTCCGGGTATCGGAGATGTTCTGGATAACACACTTGGTGTTGCAAAGCGCAGCTTAAGTCCGGGAAGTTCAAGACCAGTAATCCGGGGTTTTGATGGAGATCGAATCCTAGTAATGCAAAACGGAATTCGCAGCGGGTCTTTGGCAAGCCAATCAGCAGATCATGGAGAAGCTATTGATTCCACGAGTCTAGAACGTATTGAGATCTTAAAAGGTCCAGCCACCCTTCTCTATGGCAGCAACGCAATTGGAGGTGTTGTCAATGCAGTGAGCGGGCATCATGAAATCCACTCGGAAGCACATCAGGGTACTCGTGGTCGAATATCTTCGGTGATTGGGTCGGCAAATGATCATCTAGGTGCTAGCTTCAATGCCGAGCATGGTGCCGGTAACTGGTACTTTTGGGGCGGTGGAGGAGGACAGCGTACCGACAATTACAACACGCCTGAAGGCTCTATTGAAAACTCTAACTCAAACATTAGCAGCGCCAACGCTGGTTTGGGCTACTTCCAAGAAAAGAGCTTTGCCAGTATGGGATATTCCTTCAAAGAGGGAGGATTTGGTATTCCCTTCGCAAGCCAATTCCATGGTCACGGTGAAGGAGTGAAGGTGGCTTTCCATCAACACAATCTCCGCTTCACTGGCGCAGTACGAAATATCGATTCATGGATTGATTCTTTCCATCTCTCGCTTAACTACTCTGACTTTGGGCAAAAGGAAATCGAAATAGTGGGTGAAGAACACCATGATGAAGAACACCATGATGAAGAACATCAAGAGGAATTGGGGGCCACGTTAGCTCAGAACAAACAATTTATCTATCGGGGAGTCTTTCACCAAAATAGGTGGAGGAACCATTCGGGAAGCTTCGGATTCTGGGGCCTGGTTCGAGATTACGACGTCACAGGAGAGCACGCCTTTGCACCATCAGTTGACCAGAACTCATTCGCAATATTCTCTCTTCAAGAGCTTTCTTTTGAAAGATTTAAACTACAGTTCGGAGGCCGTCTGGAGCATACAAGCTACAAGCCACTCGAGTCACTGCCTCAGCACCATATGCATGAAGACGAGGAGCATGAAGACGAGGAGCATGACCGTCCAGACCGCAACTTCATCGGATTCTCGAGCGGGATTGGTATTAGAGTAGACACCTGGTCTGGTGGTGCATTCATCACCAATTTCGTTACCTCATCCCGAGCCCCTGCGCTAGAGGATTTGTATAATTTAGGCCCTCACCTCGGTAATCTAATTTATGAGATAGGCAATCCAGACTTGAAAAGGGAACGCAGTAATGGTTTCGATTTCTCAATTCGTCACCAGAGCAAGAAAGTGCGCGCTGAGGGCAACTTTTTCTACTACGACATCGATAATTTTATCTTCCTAGCTCCTTCTGACCAGATCAAAAATGATTTCATTGAGGCCAACTATGATCAGGGAGATTCGCGTTTTGTCGGCGCCGAGCTAGGACTCAACATTGGTTTGAGTGATCGTGTGTGGATCAACTTTGGTGTGGACACCGTCGATGCTAAGCTGAAGATCAACGACCAAAGCCTTCCTCGCATTCCGCCCCTTCGGGCCCGGCTCGGACTTGATTTTCTCTACAAGGGATTCAGTTTTCATCCTGAGCTTGTAACAACTAACAGTAAACGGGAGATTTTCCAGACGGAGACCCCAACCGGAGGTTACACCGTCCTAAACCTACAAGCGTCTTATAGCATCCCCCGACAACATTCCCAACACAATTTTTCTCTAGAGATTTTCAATGTTGGAGACAAACTTTACCGGAACCATCTTTCCTTCATTAAGGATTTAGCTCCAGAGATCGGACGCGGTGTGAGCCTAGCCTACACAATGGAGTTTTTTTAAGTTAATTGCACATAAAGACTTCATGTTTCCCGAGTTATTTCTCATCCTCCATACCCTGTTTTCTTGAGCATGCTATTCTGTCAATTCAATTTTTAACTTGGCTGGAGGAATGAACAAATGTCTGGAATCGATCTTTTTCGACTCAATGGAAAAGTGGCTCTGGTTACAGGAGGCTCTAAGGGTCTGGGCCGAAGTATGGCTACCGGTTTTGCCGCCGCCGGTTCTGACGTGGTTATTTGCAGCCGGAATGCAGATGAAGTAAAGCGAGTAGCCGATCTTCTACGTGAAACAACTGGTCGGAAAATTATTGGCTTGCGTTGTGACGTAACGGACCCGGAAGAGGTCAACAACCTTGTAGAGGAGACAATGGACCGTATGGGCAAGCTTGACATTCTAGTCAATAATGCAGGGATCAATATTCGCAACCCGATCGAGAAACTCTCACTCGAAGAGTTTGAACAGGTGATGAACGTCAATGTCTGTGGCCCCTGGCTCTGCTCAAGAGCCGTAATCCCCCATATGAAGGCAAGTGGTTATGGGCGCGTGATTAATATAGCCAGTACAGTAGGGGTGGTTGGGCTTCCAGGGCGCACTCCTTACGCTTCAAGTAAGGGAGCCCTCATACAAATGACACGTGTACTGGCACTCGAGTGGGCTTCAGAGGGGATCACCGCAAACGCAATTTGTCCTGGACCGTTTATTACACCGATGAACGAGCCGATTATAAATAAACCAGATGGCCAGCGTCTTATCGAGACAGTACCGATGGCCCGATGGGGAGAGCTAGAAGAAATACAAGGAGCAGCCATTTTTCTTGCTAGTGAGGCATCAAGCTACATCACAGGGTCAACCCTCTTTGTTGATGGCGGTTGGACTGCCCACTGATAGTATTTTAATATTGGAATAGAGGCTGTTGATGCAGAAAGTGAAAAAACGGGCTCACTACTTGCAGCATGCTTCCTTTGAAGGCCTTGGAAGCATTGAGCCTTGGCTTAAATCCTCCGGATATCATATTTCGAATACCCGTTTGTTTGAAGGGGAACAATTGCCAGATCTTGAAGAGATCTCGTTCCTCGTGATCATGGGTGGACCGATGAGCGTTAACGATGAGGACGAATTACCGTGGCTGGTTCAAGAAAAGGATTTCATCCGAGGGGCTGTCGAAACAGGCAAGCCAGTTTTAGGTGTGTGCTTGGGAGCACAACTTATTGCCAGTGCTCTCGGTGCCCGCGTATATTCGAACACCATCAAGGAGATCGGATGGTTTCAGGTTCAAGGACTTCTATCCCATGACCCAGCTACCTTCTGTTTTCCACAAGCTGTAGAGGTTTTTCAGTGGCATGGTGAAACTTTTGACCTCCCACAACAGGCAGTGCATTTGGCACGCAATTTGAATTGTGAAAACCAAGCGTTTCAAATTGGAGAAACGGTTATCGGAATGCAGTTTCACCTGGAAACCACCCCTAGGTCCGCCCAACAAATCGTGAGCCACTGCAAAGCGGAACTGATTCCCTCAGCCACCATTCAATCCAAAACTGAGATTCTATCCATCTCTGAAAGGAAGTACCGGACCGTCAACAACTTGATGAAGGAGATATTAACTTATCTGACAGGAAAAACTCCCTTAGTCGAATTAAAGAAAGAGTTTGCCACCCAATGTTAAGTCAGCTCAAACCATGAATAAACTACACAAGCTTCTTTTCTTCTTTCTGATTCTGGTAATTCTTGGAGTAGCTATTTATTCCCAAGGTTTAGTCAAATCTTACCAAGAGTATCTTAAGGCCGAAACCATGTTCCGTCGGGCTCAGAATGGTGATCCCAGGGCCCAGAATAGATTGGGGCAATGGTACTTAAAGGGTGAAGGAGTGCCTAGAAACGATCATGAGGCGATTAAGTGGTTCCGCATGGCGGCTAATCAAAAGTTTTCAAAATCCCAATATAACCTGGGGAAAATGTACTACGAAGGTCAAGGAGTTCCTCGGGATTACGTACTTGCATACCTTTGGTTCAATTTAGGTTCCTTGAACACAACTGGAGAGGACAATACAGCCACTATCAAACATCTTAAAAAACTGGAGGAAATTATGACTCCAGAACAGATTTATGAAGCACAACGGCTATCACGTGAGTGGAAGCCGAAGGAAAGGAATTAATAACGGGACTAAATTGCTTCTTCAAGCGTCGTTAACTTTGCCTTTTCCAAATTTTGTCCCGCTTTCTCCTCTGTACCTTCGCTGCCATAATTGTTAACTACTGTTTCCCTAGATGGCGCTTAACCTATAGAGCCGATAGAATTCAAGTAACAGGCAGCCTAATTAGGTGTTTTGAAGACCTCATAGTCAAATCTATCCTCTCCGGTTAGACTGCACAAGGCTATGGGGCTTCTTTTATTACTTACACCCCATCCCATAGAAAACAGGGAGCCTCAAAAGAAAGTAGCCATTGACCTCATTCCTGGTTGATTAGTCAACGCTTTTACTTCCGAACCCTATCCCCTGATTTTTGAGACGGATGCGAAGCAGATACTCATCCGCCGTGATATACAGGGTTCGACCGTCATTTCCAAAACTGCAATTGCCAGTCATACGGTTTGTCAACAGGGTCCCAAGATGTTTTCCGGACGAATCAATGATGTAAAGCCCCCCCGGGCCAGTTGCATAGAGATTGCCCTCCTGATCAACCTTCAGACCATCGGGAACACCCGGTCGCTCGGGGATGAATTTCTGAGCATCAAAAAAAACACGGCTTTGACCCAGTGTGCCATCCTCTTTGACATCCAGGGCGTACAAAACGGCAGCTTTAGCGTCGGACTGGGAGACATAAAGTGTTTTGTAGTCGGGAGAAAAGGCTATGCCGTTGGGCCATGCAATTGATCTAGTCAGCAAACTAAGATTCCCATTGGGTTGTAAACGGAACACCCCCGCATAGCCGAGTTCACTTTCAATGTCAGCTCCACCATTTCGGTTTTTCAGACCGAAAGGAGGATCCGTAAAGTAGATGTCACCGTTTCGATGAAAAGTAAGATCATTGGGACTGGTGAGTCGTTGACCCTTGTAACGGTCGACAAGTGTCACAAAACTGGGTTGGGGACGCTTTAAAGGTGTACCAAGAAAGGAAATTCTTCGATCACCGTTCTGTAAGATGATAAGCCGACCATCTCTGTCGATGCCCAACCCAGGGGCGCCGAGACCACCTCCACGGCTTTCCACGCCCGTGTAGCCCGCTGGCTTGAGAAAAACCGTTGCCTGGTCTTGTCCTTCCTTCCAACGATAGATGGTATTTTTCGGAACATCTGAAAAAAGGACAGCCCCGTCCGTTTCACCCCCCACCCAGACCGGGCCTTCACTCCAGTCAAAACCTTCGGCAAGGATCTCCATTCTGGCATCATCTGGCAGAATTTCATCTAGGCCAGTATCCAATCGTTCGATCTTTCCGAGGGTTCGATAGAGAGGGGTTGTCACTATACCGTCCTTGGTCGGAGCAATTTTCAATTTTGGCTTTCTGGGAGTGGAAATTGCTTCGGCATACTCGAGCTTTCCAGTATACCCATTGTAGAATTTGAAGATCACTTGAGGATGCTCGAAGGAGATCCATCGTGTTCCTCCACGTTCGAGGGGATTATTGAATACATTGTTGATCTGAACCACGGAATAATATGGAAAGCGTCTGTTGGATTGAGGGATGTCACCAAGGGCGGTGGTGGACCAGCGAATATCGACAGCGCGGGGACCGTATTGAAAGGATCCCGTCATCGGCCGCATACCCTCATCCTGGGGTCGGTGATTGCCTGAATTATGTGGGCCAGAGGCAAATTCCCAAACCGTTTCTGTGATCTTGATTGCATAGCTGTTATGGAGGTCTCCGGTCAATATGAAAACGGGGGTGTTGAGCTGGTCGAAAAACTTGATCAGTTGTTCACGTTCGTCCAGAAAGACTGTCCAGGCATCATCTTTTGTAGAAGTATCAAAATGAGTGCCACCCGCCCCAACATGGGGGACCATAAAATTTACCGATGAGAAAACAAAATGAAAATCTGCATCCGTGTTGTCTTTCATTTCTCTAAGGAGCCAATTCCGCTGTTCAATTCCCAGCATTGACAAGCCCTTCATGGCCGGTCGACGGATGTCGTGAAGCTGACGCTGTGAGCGTGTGTCTAGCAAGTAGAATGCAGTGTTGGCAACACGAAACATGCCGTAAGAACGTCTTCCGATAGAATAAGAGGACTGTCGCGTAGCTTGGGGTTTAGGATGGATCCTAAGCCGATGTCGGTCAATCACTTCCACGATATCATAAACATTAGCATTCGGATCACCACCCTCTACGTCAGCATTTGCCAAGTGTTTTTCAAGATTAGCAAGTCCCGCATCGGGTGTCCCCCAATGGACATGTAAATTGACTGATTCATGAAGATCCAGCGTGGTGAAATCAGCCTGAGTGTCGACAAGAATATCAACACCTTGCTGGAGATTTGCCCTTCCAAATTGCACCGGTTGGGGATTAGCCACAGGATTACTCCAACCTAGGTAATCGAACCAACCACGGACACCAATATCTCGGAAAACAGGCCGGCGATTTCGGTAACCCGCCGTTCCTGTGCCGATAATGTCGTTGAGTAGCTCATGATCGTCGAATGTGAAGTAACTTGGTACCTGGCGGTGCCACTGGGCCAAATTTTTAGCTCGAGATAAGTAGGTTTTGTAATTTTCCCAAACACCTGTGATGTTCGGCATGGATTGGACAACCGGTGGTAAAGGACGATTTCCGTAAGCCACCTGTTTCTGCCATTCTACTGGCGAATAGTCTCGATTTTCTTCGTATATCCAGTCTCCGTTCAAAACGGCAAAGAGAACTTCGTCTTTGACCTTTCGAAGTAAAGTGTCGTACGTTGGCAGTGTAGGTCCAATGCCCCCTCGGGGATTCTGATTGTTGCCACAGGCAAACTCGAAACTAAAATTGAAAAGTCCACGCGGGTTGTGAATTGGATCTTGCCGTTCTCTCGGTTCTGGTAGTGTTCGGAAACTCCCGATCAGATTGGAATCACGGTCATTAACCACTAATTTGTAGTGATACTTGGTGTCGGGCTTGAGATTACGGAGCGATACCATTCCGGTCAAGTCGTGGTGGAAGTCAGTTTTAGTTGCACTGGAAAGGTGGTCGAGTCGGTTAGCAGAACTACCATAACGGACTGCAAGGTGAGCGGGACTCGAAGTCCGTCCCCAAATGCGAATGCTATTGGAGGTGACATGCCCTAAGATTGGACCATGGGTCAGACTAGAAATCTGGCCTTCCAGGATCATGGAACTCCAGAGAAATACAGTCCAGGTTGTGGTCATCCGAAGCCAATGTTTCTGGGCTTTAGTGCACATCATATTTGTCTCCTTTTACTCAATTTTTGCATGAAGGGTAAAATTGCTGCAAACTAGAACCCAGGGTCAAAGTGTCTATGTTGTAGGTCATCTACACAAGAGACAATTCATAGGGTGTCAATTGTTGGATCCCTTTCGCGGATTTTAATGCCGAGGTAGGCCTCGCAGCAAACCCTTGTGTGTCATTATGGACACATCACAATCATCCCTTTTTTATTAGGAATGAGCTACCCCATCTGTTCTTCACTCAATGGGAGTAGTCGTGTAGGTGTAACCCATTGATTTATATAGAGTTGAGAGTTACAAACTTGTTACAAACCACCCCCAAAACAGGGGGTTTTACAAAGCAGTTACAAACCATGAATTCGCCCTCGCAAACCGTTGATTTCTGTAGTCCTTTGGCTAGGACGGCTATTGAGTGGGCATGGCTACTAGTAAAGGGTATCCCAAATTATCACCATTGGCCTGGAAACCATTTCCATCAACATCAACATAAATAGGATTAGTAAAAGCGACCGGATGCATCCTGCCTTGAGGGCTGCGCCCCCAGCCTTTTTGAAGAGTTGAGGATTCTCCCGTGGCCACTACAATAAGGTGTGCATCTTCACTTAGTTTAACCTGTACCTTCTCATCGAATTGGACCACTCCCTTTTGAAACATAGTCGGATCGGTCGCACGTGTGAAGTTGTATTCAATTGGCTGGCGACCATTTACTAGAATCTGTACCCGATCGATATCCAACCAATTAGGAGTCTGAACCTGAATTGCCAGAGCTACCGAGCCAGGTGAAACGATGCGAGAGCCAATAGGCCCACCTTCTGCGGTCCAGACTTCCAAAAAGGGTCCATTTGTGATCATCATCTGGCCGGCTCTAGAGTTTTGGATGATCTCATCTGGATCAATATCTCCTGGCTCATCCGTGGAACTTCGCACATAGGTTCTCCAACCACCTGCAGCCCATCTTCCGAACACCCGGTGGGCGTCACTGACAGCAACACACCACATGTGGCGACCCTGATTAAGAAGCTGTAACCAACCGAATGTCCGATTTTGAGTTATGGAGGTTCGAAACAACTGGGGAGGTACTATGGAAGTTCCTCGGGCCACGTCGGAATCAAGAAGAGTCTTCACCTCATAGGTCGGTTTGAGATTCAAGATCTCAGTGCTCCAGGTTTCTGCTGCGTCGATCAAGTCCTCAAACCCAAAAAAACCACCGTCTGCCTCACCATCTGCGTCACGGTCATTGAAAACTTCCCCCACCCGAGGGTGATTAATCTGTACCCATTTTCGATGGGACTCTCCAAACAGATTTCTGAGAACTATGGCATTCAGACGGGGATCGAATTGCCATCGTGGTGCTCCTCCATCCTGACTCAAAGGGTGATGTTGGAGTGGAAAAGCATTTAGATGCTGTCCCGCACCAGTCAGTTCGATACCGATTACAGTTGCCATTTTTTCGCTAAGACCTAATCGGTCGATATGGGGTTGCCAATCGTAAAGACGATTGTGTTCGGTGGTTGGAATAAATTCCATATGTTCAGCAGCAAAACTAATGATTCGATCGTCGCTTTTGCAGTGATTGTCTCCGCTAGGCGTGGAGTGGGAATGATAATCTGTGCTGATCCATCCCTTAGTATTCACAGTTCGTTTTAGAACGGCTTTTATTTTCAGGTGTTCTCCAGCTCCTACTTGAATATTTCTCTCCACCAGATCAAATTCTGGCCCACGAGTAATCCGGATTCTGTACTCTCCAGGAGGGATCTGCTGTGTGAATTTTCCATCATGGGAATGATACTGATGATCACATCCATGAGCACGGTAGTCCGTACCCAGATAGGGAGTCGAGGTGCCGTTTACCCCTATAAACTGTACCTTTGCCGGAGAAGGATCCCCTTTTGCATCCTGGATAAGGAACTGTACAGCTGAGGCTCGAGGAGGCGAGAAAGAAAGACTGGTGATTGATTCCTGGTTAACAGTAAAACGTTGTTGTTCCTCCGGTCGACCTAGGTCGAACAGTCGGGTCTCGTATGTACCAGGAGGCAACAAAAAGGAGAAACGACCTCCTTTGGAGGGATACGCTGGCAACTCAATTTTTCCTACCGTCACAAAAATGGACGCATGGATCATTGCTTCCCCCTCCTGATCAACTGCCCGTCCCTCCACCGTCCCTATTGGCTTTTGTAGAGCCGCTGCAACTCCATAGGCGGCCAAGGGAGAGTCGGATACGGCGAGTGCAATAGAGTAATCCTTCTGTTCTCCCGGCTGCAGTGAAACCAACTCAGCAAGGGAATCATCTTCCCCTATCGGTATCAATGCATAGGATCGTTTGTCAAAGGGGTCGATGCTGTCACCTAATCGGACTTTCCCGCCCTTCCAGAAATCAGAAAACTGTTATAATGAAGGGTTCCTCAATGGCGCTTTCCACACTGGAAACGGCTGAATTTCAGACACTTTATCCGAATCATTTCGATAGGTGGAGCGGATGAGAACGTGTTGCCAATGTTTTTCCAGCACATACGCCAGCCGTGGATACAATCCCCCTCCTTTAACAGCAGTGCGCACCGTTTCAACTGAGGCCGCCCCATTACTTCCGTCGCTAACTACCCGCACGTAACTAACATCCCCTCCTAGAT
>CAZMUJ010000038.1:0-52274 GCA_964569605.1 uncultured Acidobacteriota bacterium | reverse complement strand
AAAAGAGCTAAGAGTACCAGAGGAAGAAGTCCCCAAAACCAGTTGTTCATTTTAGCCCTCCACTACCTCGAACCGTCCCATCCATCCCACTTCGGCAAACTCACGCTGATGAGCGTGAAACATGAATTTTCCAGTATGTTGAAACCGGAGTTCCAGCAGATGACGTTCCCCTTGGCACATCATAATGGTGTCAGTAAATTCATCCGCTTCTGATTTGGTTCCTGTTCTATAGACTTGAAAAAAATTACCGTGAACGTGAAAGGAATTGACTAGATCAAATTCCAAAAGATTAACAAGATAGATTCTTACCAGCTCACCAAGTTTTACCTGAATGGGATGTCGTTGATGGTGGAAGGCTACTGTGTTAACAGCATAGATCTCGTTTTCATTATCAAAATTTGTGTCGAATCCATTCATTACCATAACCATCTCTTGTGCGTTTTGTCGTGGTACCTTCGGATCAATTATAAAGGCACCATATAATCCTTTGTGGATATGTCGCTTTAGAGGAATGGTATGGCAATGATACAAGTGTAGCCCCATCGGTTCAGCATCGAATTCGTAAACGAATTCTTCGCCGGGATAGACTAACTCGAAGACACCATCCATCCTGGCCTCGTGAAAGCCATGAAAATGGATGGTGTGAGGATGACTACCGCCATTTTTAAACTCGATACGAAGACGGTCTCCTTCCGTACAGCGAAGTGTTGGACCCGGAACTTGTCCGTTGTATGTCCAGGCTGGAAAGTAAACTCCCGGTGCTATTTCGATTTCTTTGTCTACAGCCACGATTTCCCATTTTCTTAGTTTGCGACCGTTGTCGAGTTCTTCTACCTTGCCATAATCGAAATGGGACAAGAATTCCGACGGATTGAATCCAGAGAGATCTATTTCTTCGCTGTGAGAAAGCAGGTGTGGGTTATTGTCCGCCATATCGATTCTTTCACCTGCAGTGGAGAAGCTCTTAACTAACTTAGTGTTTCCAGCAGTCCCGACCAGAGCTGCACCTCCACCTAGCAAGGATCTCCGGTTTAACTTTTTCAATTGGTTTCCTCCAATGATTGTTAAAATCTTATTCAAGTTTCTTATTGAAGATATATGAAGTCAACCTTATCAAAAGATTGACTTTGATGTGAGGCATTGTAGTCGTTCATAAAAGCAATTTCTTGACCACCCGGTCTAATCCTGAAATCCTTGGAACAGTGTATGTTTATCTAAACCACAAAAAAACACAAATTTCGAAGAAGTTATTATTTGTAAAGCCTTTCAGATTTTACTTAAGTCAGAAGATTTAGTTGGTAGGATGACTCGAGCAGATCCAGAAATAGAACTAGTGGAAGTTTGGGAGTGCCAGGGTGAGGCGGAAGCTCAATTATTGGTCGGTTTGTTAAAAAGCTCAGGGATCGACGCTACATTTAAGGGAGAAGCTCTTCGCTACATTCATGGTTTTAATATAACGAAACTGGGCACTGTTAAGGTTCAGGTGCGCTCGGAGGACCTTGAGGAAGCTCGTGAAATCATTGTAGCGGTGCTTGGTCAATAGGGATGCTCCAAGTATGAGCGCCTTCTCAAGTTAAAATCCACATACTGCAATGAATGTCGTACCGCTTTATCTTAAGCTGTTCTTTACAAGCTAGTTTTGGTAGTTGCATTTTGAAGAGTTTCGATTGAGAAATCGTCGAATTCTTCTCTGCAATGAGAGACAACGAATACCCTAAGATAACCGAAAAACTACGAACAATACTTTGTAGTGAAGTCTTTGATGAAAGAAGTTTTGGAAAAGTATGTTCTCTGACTTTTCAAAGAATTTACACAAGAATTTTGTTGAAGTAGTGTTGGTCAGGAGAGAAAAATCTATCTTGGCCAGATTCCAGCTTTAGATTTTTTAATAAAGGAGTAGATAGGACTAAAGTTACTAGGTTTTCCGGGATGTGTAATGCTAAGTACTAGAAAACGTGAGGACTGGTGGTGTACTTACATGTTAAATTTAGATCTTGTTTTTTCTGCGCCCGTAGCTCAGCTGGACAGAGCTACGGACTTCTAATCCGTAGGTCGCAGGTTCGAATCCTGCCGGGCGCGCCAGTTGAATTTGTGTTATTACAAAAACTTTAGAGTGATGTTTGACACACTAGAAGCAGAGTGTACCCAAAATACGTAGCCCCTAGCTTATATTGAGCCGTCAATAATCACATCCAGTAGTGCAGGGCGACCCAGGTCAAAAGCTTTTTGAACAGCGGGTGCCAGTTCTTTGGGGTCCTCGATTCTTCTTCCATACACTCCTTGTGCTTCTGCGAGAGCTGCTAGGTTAAGTCGTTGGGGAAAGTCCATGCCAATGTAACTACTCTTTTTAACAGGATTTCCCAGTATGTTGTCTGTATAGTGGTCCATGTTGATCTTTAATATGCGGTAAGCACCGTTGTTACAAATAATGTAGACAACGGCCAGGTTTTCTATCGCAGCTGTCCAAAGTCCCTGCACAGTCATCATGGCACTTCCATCCCCTATGAAACCCACTACGGGATGATCGGGTTGTGCTAGTTTTAACCCTAGAGTTCCTCCAATTCCCCAACCAATTGCCCCTCCCCGGGCTCCAACAATACTGCCTGGGGCTTCAAAAGGGATCGCCTCAAAAATTGCTGGAGAGACGGTGACTGCATCGTTTGCTATTAGGGTTCCCTTAGGTAGAGCGGTACTCACTTCAAAAGCCATCCGTTCGGGTGTCATGGGAAGTTGATTCCAGCGCTTTTTAATTTCAAGTTTTTTTCGCTGTTCATTCTTGTTTTTCTCAGCAGCAATAGCTTTTCTCCGGTCCTGTGCTGCACGAAAGGCTGATTTGGACATCTTCTTTCGCACACTATAGTAGAGTTGTTCTAGGGCCACCCTAGGATGTGCAAGGATGCTGACCTCAGTTGGTTGACTGCGTCCTAGTTCCTGAGGATCTGAATCCACATGAATTAATCGAGACTTGACATCGAAATACCTTAAATTGGGATTTGAGAACATGTAGAAAAAGCTCAATATTTTTCCAACTACGACAACTACATCGCTTTGGGAGAGCAACGGGAGAGTTTCCCGATAACCTAAACGGATCATTCCTAAATATTGAGGGTGGCAGGTGGGAAAACTCATTTCTGCATAAAAAGGACTGTAGACTCTGGCACCGATATGTTCAGCGAGTCGAATTGCTGCTTTTGAACCACTAGCCGATGCCAACCGATCTCCTACCAGTAGAATTGGGGAGGCCGAACTTGCTAGGAGCTTGGCTGCTTCTTCAATAGCAAGTGGATCTGGACCTATTTCAAATCGATTTTGTCCAGAGGCAATGATTTCTACTTCTGCCTGGCCATCCAAGCTATCGGCAGAAAAGGAAAGAAAGGTAGGTCCCGTAGGAGGGGTCTTAGCTTCCTTAAAAGCTCGTCTTACGGCATAAGGTATCTGTGCGGGATGGTTAATTTCAGCACTCCACTTGGTGAATTGTTGAACCATTTCAGATAGGTTGGTACGTCCGTGAGCTAATTCTCGGCTATCCTTATTTCCTGCTGTTATGACCATTGGAGTGCCTCCGTCTCGGGCATTTTGTAGAAGACTTATCCCGTTGGCCAGACCTGTTTCAATGTGTAGGTTTACGAAGGCTGGAATCCCACTAGAGCGAGCGTAAGCATCGGCCATTCCCATGGCAACACCTTCCTGAGCGACAAGAATATACCGAAGTTCGGGAAAAGATTCTAGGGTGTGTAGAATTGGACTTTCCGATGTTCCTGGATTGCCAAAAATATAACGTACACCCTCTGCTCTCAACATGTGCATTAGGGTTTCTCGTCCATTTAATCTTATGGGATTGTTTGTCATGACAAAATTACCTTTCGATTCACAATCGTGAGGACTGTAATCCTACTACCTATTCGTCAGTATTATCATAGTCTTATCTAGAGTTTTTGAGATAAGTGTGTTCTTAGAAAAAGTAGAGAAGTCATCTTCATTCTATTTTTTTGTAGAATGGAATAAGAGGTAAAAAAGTGCTGAGGCACGTATGGAAAGTCTACAACAACAATCATTTTGAGATTTTATCAATGGAAGGTAGGGTTTTCTAGAGATCTTAACTTTTCAACAGTATAAGAATGCAGCACCTCAACACAGAAGAATCTCGTTACAGTTCCAAGGTTCAGAGCATCTTTTACACTGTACAATTTGGTAGAGAGAGAGAGAGAAATGAATGTTCTTTTTGATACTGGTCTCATTCCCATGTCCTCAAAACCCGTATAATATGAGAACGCAATGAAAAAGTGTCTATTTTTAGTTTTTCTTCTGTTTTGCATCCTTTTGGGAGGAGTCGCTTCCAATTTTGGGGCTAAGGAACAGGAAATCTCGGCCAGACATGCGCAAGTGAACAAGGTTGAGATGGAAAAGACTGAAGAACTTTCGGAATCCTTAGCGAACAATTTACTAGATTTCTCTGTGGCAGCAAGAAACAGGAACCTTGCAGAGATGGGAAAGTGGATAGAAGAGACACTATTAGCGACAGAACTTCCCAGTCTGGAAAGGTATTCCCCCCAATGGACTAGAGGAAGTCTTCAGCAAGGAGATCTTCTACTAAAGGATAGCCTCATTAATTTCTCGGAAACCGAATGGCTAGAGCATTGGCAGCATTTTGTCGACCCGTTCAAATTTCTAGAAGATGTTCGATTCAAAGTTGTTGGAGCCCGGTTTCAAGACAATGATGTTGAAGTTAGGGCAAAAGGTAAACTTAAGTTTTTTTTGGTGGGAGAAAAATCAGCTAATGAACTACTTTGGGTCCGAGGAAAAGGCCGGTTAGAGGCGGTTAAGGTTCAGCGTAGCGAGCGTTGGATGATCTCGATGTTGGAGTTGGATACTGTTACAGTATCCGAATCCAACCCAGTTCCTTTTTCTGAGATTTCCTCACCAGCTGGTGTTGCATTGAAACTTCCACGTTATGGATCACCAGGCAATGATGATTTTGTTTACCATGGTGCCGCTTCTGCTGACTTGAACAGGGACGGACTGGTTGACTTGTTTGTATCTGGCATTCGAAGAAACTATCTTTATTTAAATCAGGGAAATGGTAAGTTTCAAGAGGTGGCCTCCCAGATGTCCCTTGATATCACTCCTGCCGCTACTTCTTCTCTTTTTTTAGACTACGACAACGATGGTGATTTGGATTTATTTCTGGCTGCTGTTGGAAATCAGATGCTTTTTGAGAATCGCCTCATTCCTGAAAATAAGCTAACCTTCGAAGATGTTTCTGAAGAAGCTGGAGTAGCCTCTCCAGCCGTTGGATTTAGTTCAACTGCTGGGGACGTGAACGGTGACGGATGGCCAGACATTTATGTTTCTGCATACAATCTGTACGGAAGAATAATGCCAGACTCTTGGCACGATGCTCGAAATGGGACTGCGAATCTTCTTTTTATTAATCAAAAGAATGGGACTTTTCTAGAGTCAGCTCGATTATGGGCTGCAGATGATCGCCGCTGGAGCTATGCAGCGCAGTTTGCAGATGTGAACGATGATGGGAAATTAGACCTCTATGTTGCCAACGATTTTGGAACCAATGCGTTATACCTCAATCAGGGAAACCGCTTTATTGATCGTGCGAATTCTCTAGGAACCCTAGATGCTGGTAACGGAATGGGCGTCTCATTTGGAGACTACGATAATGATGGTGATCTTGATCTTTTTGTAACGAACATGTCTTCAACAGCCGGGAACCGCATCCTCAACCGCTTGTTTCCATCAAGCAATAGAGAAGACAATGTACTCAAGAAGCTGGCCTCTGGAAATACTCTTTTCCAAAAAGACGGAAATCTGTTTGAGGATGTCACGGAGCAGGTTGGTCCATTTCCAGGAGGCTGGGCGTTTGGTGGAGTGTTCGTAGATATTGACAATGATGGTTGGGAAGATCTCTACGCACCCAATGGTTTTGTTAGTGGTGAAACCATGAAAGACACTTGAAGCTTTTTTTGGCGCCACGTTGTGGCGTCAAGTATGACCGAAGAAAAGGCCGGAAACCAGGTCTATCAGAGTGATCACATGAGTCTCATTTTCAAGCAGGGTTTTTCGTTCAGTGGTTTTGAGCGAAACACGTTGTTTCTCAATCAAGGAGGTACCCGATTTCTGGATATCTCGGGTATCTCTGGAGCAGATTCTATTGCAGATGGACGGGCAGTGGTTGTTGCCGATTTCGACAATGATGGGGACTCCGACCTATTTCTGACAAATATTCAAGGTGAAGGTCATCAATTGCTCCGAAATAACCTTGGAAGTAATCATGGTTATTTGCGAGTTACGTTAGAAGGAGTCGAAAGTGGCCGAGATGCATTTGGGGCAGTTGTTCGCCTTAAGACAGCCCTTGGTGTCCAGACCAGGATCAAATCGGGTGGCAGTGGTTTTTTGGCACAGCATGATCCCAGACTCTTGTTTGGGCTAGGATCCCAACGAGAAATAAAATGGTTAGAAGTTACCTGGCCGTCTGGCCTTGTACAGCGTTTCCCCAAACCTAGTCCAGGAAGCTCTTTGAAGGTAAAAGAAGGCAATTCAGTTTTGGAAAAATTGAAGGAAAAACGGGGACAATTGCCAGACCCTCTAAGTAGTGAGGAAGTTTATTGGGACAGGCTCGGGTTAAACCCTGGAGATCGTCTTCCTCTTCTGGAAATAGCAAACCTTAAAGATTCTGACGATGGAGAGCTGGTTCCACTAAGTACTGATCAACCTTACATTGTCAATTTTTGGGCAACCTTTTGTGGGCCTTGTATCCGAGAAATGCCGGAGCTAGAAATCCTCTATCCCAAGCTCAAGGCTGCTGGATATCAGTTGATTGGGATAAGTCTCGACGATCAAAATTTTGATCGTGTTAGAAAGTTTGGGGAACGACTGGGTGTGACTTACCCTCTTTACAGAACCAATGCTGAAAGTATCCAGAGGATTTTCAAATTGGGAGAAATGTTTATTCCTCTTTCCTTGGTGGTCGATGGTCGGGGTCGGGTTATCGACATTTTGGCGGGTTGGAACGCTGAATCAGAAGAAAAATTCCAAAAGTTATTGGGACACTAGGTGGTAGCTTTTAGGCGTCTTTTAAAGAAGCAACTTCAGGGTTTTCTTATTCCTGGATTTAAGTGAAGGAGTCCTGAGTAGAGCTACGATTGTCTCTGTCAATTTTTTCAGATAATTTGTGGTGATTAGATTGTTTTACTTAGGGTAAGACTTTGGCATACATGGTAGTGAGTCTTTTGATTTAGGAATCAAAAAGATCATGACAGCCACTGAAACAGTAGAAACTGGTTGCCAACCTTGTAAGGGACTAATGTGATTAAAAATGTGAAGCCATGAAGCTTCTTCTTGTCTCTCCCTATCATGGAGGTAGTCATAAGGCTTGGGCTGAAGGTTACCAAAGATTTAGTCGCCACCAAGTAAAGCTTTTGACCCTACCGGGGCGCTACTGGAAGTGGCGCATGCATGGCGGAGCAATTACTCTGGCTAGACGTTTCAATGAAAGCCGGTATGAGCCCGATCTGATAGTGGCTACCGACATGCTAGATTTGACAACTTTTCTAGCTTTGTCTAATGGTCTACGTCGACCTGCCCCAGCCTTTCTTTTCATGCACGAAAACCAGCTAACATATCCCCTTCCCCAAGATGGATCATCCGGTCCAATGCGGCGCCAGCTAGGGGAAAGAGACAGTCATTATGCCTTTATAAACTTCACTTCCATGTTAGCTGCCAATCAGGTTTTTTTTAATTCGGAATATCATCGAAGGAGCTTTTTTAGAGAACTCCGATCTTTCCTGAAACACTTTCCTGACTTCAAAGAGTTGACGAGTTTACAAACACTAAGAAAGAAGAGTAGGGTACTTCCTGTAGGTGTTGATTTAGCTCGTTTGAGCCAGACGTCAAAATCGCAGAGTGATCTTAAGAAACGTACTACAGTCTCGACTCAACAAGCTCCGTTGATACTATGGAACCAAAGATGGGAATACGATAAGAACCCCACTAAGTTTTTCCAAGTTTTATATCAACTGGAAGAAGAAAACGTTAATTTTCGTTTGGCCGTGTGCGGTCAGAATTTTCGGCGTCAACCAACTGAATTTCAACAGGCTCGCAAACGACTGTCAAACCGGATCATTCACTGGGGCTACGCATCGGAGGCTCTTTATAGGAAACTCCTATGGCAAGCAGACGTAACAGTGTCTACAGCAGATCATGAATTTTTCGGAGTTAGCATGGTTGAAGCCATGTGTTGTCAAGTTTTTCCTGTCCTCCCCGCGGCGCTTTCGTACCCAGAGCTTATTCCTGCTACACTTCAAGAACACTGTCTCTATTCCAATCAAGATCAACTTCTAGGACAGATACGATGTGCCCTTGAGCAGCATGAGAAAACTGATGAGATCGCACGATCCTTGTCCAGGACAATGCTTCGTTTCGACTGGTCTCACTTGGCACCAGAGTATGATAGACAATTCAATACCAAGGAAGTTCTAATTGACACACGCTGAGGAAGGAAGAGCAATGTCTATGTTTTATTGTTTTAATCAGCTGTTTAGATACTTGCTAAAAAACAGAAGGGATTCTTTCAGTAGAGGAAGGATTGTGGTGATGATTGGTTTTACTGTGATGCTGTCATGGGCTTCAACAGGAGTTTGTGTTGGTAAGGAGAAACCAGTACGTCCCAATATTCTTTTTATCTACACGGATGATCATTCTTATCGGACAGTAAATTCTTATCCAGAAGCCTACGATTGGGTTCGTACTCCTAACATTGACAGTTTGGCAAGGCGGGGTGTCCAATTTTCCTATGCTTATATTGGTACTTGGTGTATGGCGTCGCGGGCGTCCCTACTTACCGGACATCAGCCCTACGGAGTGGAATCAATGAGAATGGAGGGGGAATATCCTGGTAGCACCTATGATCCTGGTCAGAGTCCATTCTGGCCCAAGGTGTTCCGTGAAAATGGTTATGTGACAGCCCAGATAGGGAAATGGCATACTGGGACCGACACGGGTTTCGGCCGAGACTGGGATCATCAGATCGTTTGGAATCGTCCGGCATATCCAGAGAATTCCCGCAACTACTACTACGATCAGCTTATTACGATCAATGGTGGCGAAACTAAATTGGTGAAAGGATATTCAACAGACAATTATACTCGTTGGGCACTTGATTTCATCCGTGAACGTCACCGCAATCCAGAAAAACCTTGGTATCTATGGCTTTGTTATGGGGCAGTCCATGGTCCCTTCACCCCGGCCGATCGTCATTTGAAAGCCTATTCGGAGGCAAAAGTTCCTGTTCCAGCCGACATCTATCCGCCTCGTCCTGGAAAGCCTGAATACATGCAACACGTCGAGCAGTGGATCAAAGGAGAAGATGGTCAGCCAGTCGGAAACGGTTCCAATTGCAACGGACGACCATTGGAATCAGCTGTTCAGCAATATCATGAGGGAGTCCTTGCAATTGACGAAGGCGTTGGCCGAATTATGAAGCTACTTAAGGAGACAAATCAGCTCAGGAACACCCTGGTTGTGTTTACTTCTGACCAAGGGTTTGCTTGGGGACAACACGGATTTTGCAAGAAGTTAGCCCCCTATGATGCGACGATTCGCTCACCTCTGATTGTTAGTATGCCTGGCACAATTCCTCAAGGTGTTGTTTGTGAGACAGCTGTCGGTGGCGTTGACTTAGTGCCAACTTTTTTCCGTTTTGCTGGCATCAAGCTTCCCTGGAAAATGCACGGCAACGACTTAACGTCTTTACTACAGAATCCGAAAAGCAATTGGGATCATTCTGTGTTAGTCGCGCTTACGGGGATGAAATATGGTTCAGAAACGGACCGAGTCCCAACTAACCCTAAGGATCTGTATATGGGGTCTGTCCCTGGAAGGGTTCCGTGGTGGATATCCCTGAGACAGGGACGTTACAAATACATCCGGACGCTGATAGAGGGAGAAATAGAAGAATTGTATGATCTTGAACTTGATCCAGAGGAGTTGAGAAATCTGGCTCTTGAACAAAAATTTGCTGGGATGCTAAGAAAGTTCCGAAAAGCTACGATTATTGAGCTCCACCGCACTGATGCGGGAATGGCAGACCATTTGCCTGCGGTTAAAGAGCTTTTTTATTGAATTATTGTCCAATCGCTTAGTTCGATTTCTTTAGTTACTAATTTGGGAGAATATTTAACAAGAAGAGAAAATTAGACGTGTACTCTAAAGTCCTTTTTGTGTGGGACCCGAGTTCTCCCAATCACGAATAGTGTCTAGCGATGGAAAGAGGGGAGAGCTTGGTTTAGCACAGGTCTTTCTAACTGGTTTGCTGTTTTCGACTTCAAAACCGGCTTCTTCTATCAATTGCTGAGCGGCACATGTTTTTTGCCCAGGAGTTGTAAGGTACCCCTCGACAAAAATTGAATTAACAGGGTAGAAAGCAAGCCCGGAAGATGTACCTAGGTAAAGTTCCCGTCCTGCAGCCATACGGATCTCACTAGACGGATTTAGAAACCGCATTAAGCAGAGGGCATTGAGTCCTCGAATTGTGTTGAAGGCTGGTTGGTTTTCCAGTGGTGTTCCGTCGACGGGGTGTAGAAAATTGACAGGGATAGAATCAACTTTAAGTTTACGAAGAGAGAAAGCCAGTTCCACGAAATCAGAATCACTTTCGCCCATCCCAACAATGCCACCGGAGCAGGTGGAAAGACCCGCCTCTTTAACGTTTTTTACAGTCTGAATCCGTTCTCCGTAAGTGTGGGTAGAGCAGATTTTTGAATAAAACCGACGACTTGTATTGAGGTTGTGGTTTATCCATCCAACTCCTGCTTTTTTAAGCTGACTTGCCTGTTTTGTGGTCATAATTCCAAGAGAAAGACAGATTTCAAGGGAAGGGAATTCACGCTTGATCTCTTGAACAGTTGAGGCCAAGTGTTGTAAGTCCTTTTCTCTAGGGCCCCGTCCACTGGTTACCATACAGTAGCGCCTTGCCCCGGATGAGACAGCTTTTCGAGCCCCTGCGATTAGTTCCTGTTTTGAAAGTAGCCCATATTTTTCAATTTTTGCTTTGGAAAGAACAGATTGTGAACAGTAGTGACAATCTTCAGGACAGATTCCGCTTCTGGCATTCTGGAGTACGCATAGTTTTACCTTTGTTCCCCAGAACTTCCTGCGTACTCTATATGCTGCCCAAAGAAGGGACGGTAGCTGTTTCCGGGGCGTCTGCAGTATTTTGAGGGCTTCTTCTGGTGAAAGAGTGGATCCAGAAAGGGAGACTTTAGTCAGTTTTTCGAAATAATATTTTTCATTCATTCCATTAGAATCTCTAGGCCATTAAGTTCTCTATATCAATTCGATTTCTAAATGTTTCTATTAGCATTTCTCTAGTCAGTTCCTGATTCTCTCCCAATTCCAGATGAGGTATATGTCCTAAGCAGGGAACATCTGTAAGTTGCTCAAGAGTTGCTGCATTTGTTCTCGTGGCTTCATCTAAAATAGGCATAGGATTGTTTAGTATATATCCTTTTACTGGAATTGAAGAATTATGGGCATGACTTAAAGTCAAAAGAGTATGGTTGAGAGCCCCTAACTTAGACCCTACGACAACAATAACAGGCACTTCCATGTCTCTGGCAAGATTAGAAAATGTGTAACGGTGTACCAATGGGACAAGAAGACCTCCTGAACCTTCGACTAAAACAACATCATGTTGATCTGATATCCGACGAAATATGGAAAGAATGTTTTCAGGCAGAATTGAGACTCCTGCCATGTCGGCTGCTACGCTTGGGGCTAGGGGAGGACCAAATCGGTAAGGACAGAGTTCATCCAGGGAAAGCGAGGAGTTTGAAAAAAAAGCAAGAAGTGATGAGTCCCTACTGTACAGAACACCGTTCTGTTCCTTACAGCCTGTCTCAACGGGTTTCATAACCCCAACACGTTTCCCTAGAGAGACTAGGTAAGCGGCAAGCCCACATGTAACCAGAGTTTTACCCACGCCTGTATCTGTTCCTGTAATTAGGAGTTGCATGTTACCTTTGTAATTGCTGACCTAACGACAGAGACTAGTTGGTCCAGTTCGCCAAAAGTAATAGAAAGAGGAGGCATCAAGATAATTATGTCCCCCAGAGGACGGAGAATAATACCTTGTCGTCTTGCTTCCATAACAACCCGAATGCCTATTTTTTCAGAAGGTTTATAATGAACTTTTTTGTCGGGTTCCCGCATGAGTTCAATCCCCACCATAAAACCCCACGTTCTAACATCAGAGACTGGTGGAAGAGGAGCTATTTCAGAGGCTAATATTGTGTCCAAATGTCGGATTTTAGGTTCTAGAGAGGAAAGAACATTTTCTTGTTCAAAGACCTCTAGGCTAGCTTGTGCGGCGGCACATCCGAGAGGATTTCCTGTAAAGCTATGACCGTGAAAAAAGGTTTTAAACTCAGAGTAGGATCCTAGGAAAGCCGAGAATACCTCTTCTGTAGCAAGTGTTGCCGCAACGGGAAGATATCCTCCGGTAAGACCCTTACCTAGACAGAGAAGATCAGGATTGACCCCCGCGTGCTCAGAAGCAAACATTTTCCCCGTTCGCCCGAAGCCAGTTGCAACTTCATCGCAGATGAGAAGTGTTCCTAAGTCCTGAGTGATTTCTCTTAGTTTTTGGAGGTATTCTACAGGCTGATCCCACATGCCAGCTGCACCCTGCATCAGGGGTTCGACGATTACCGCTGCGAGAGCATCTCGATTACGCTGTAGTTTTTTCTTCGCTTCTACAATGGCTGCTTTCAGGGCTTCTTTTTTACTAAGGCCGTCCCGGAATCGAAATAGGTGTGGAGGAGTCAATTGAATATTCTTAGATAAGAGTGGTCGGAAAAAATGATGGAACAAATCTGAATAGCCAACGCTCATCGAACCGAAAGTGTCGCCGTGGTAAGCTTCTTTCAAAGAGGCAAACTTGTTCTTTTTCGTTTTTCCTTTGAGTTGCCAGTACTGTAAAGCGAGTTTGAGAGATATCTCTACAGCGGTAGATCCCGAGTCGGAGTAGAAGACGCGAGTTAAAGATTTTGGAGAAATCTTCACGAGTTTGTGAGCTAGAGAAATCGAAGGAATGTTGGAAAGTCCTAGCAGGGTAGAGTGGGCAATTGCTTCCAATTGGGAACGGATAGCTTTATTTAGATGTGGGTGGTTGTGTCCGTGAACATTGCACCAGAGGGATGAGACCCCATCCAGATAACGATTCCCTTCGGTATCATAGAGGTAGTTTCCTTCTCCGCGAGCGATGATTAAAGGATCGTCAGCAAGCCAATCCTGCATCTGAGTAAATGGGTGCCACATATGAGTATGATCCCAAGCTTTAAGATCGTCGTAACAATGGGTCATTAGAGAATTCCCAGTTCCCGTCCAGCATTCTGAAAAGCTTTCAAAGTGTATTCAAGCTGACTTTTTGTATGGCTAGAAATAGCAACCAAGCGCAGCCTTGACGTATTTTCGGGCACTGTTGGGGGACGAACTGCATACGCAAACACTCCTTTTTTAAAGAGGGAAATACTAAGCTGAACTGTCCTCACAGGGTCACCGATTATTATAGGAATTATAGGAGATTTGGAGGCACCTAGCGTATATCCAAGATCCATGAGTCCCTGAGCAAGAAATGCTGCGTTTTCCCAGAGAAGAATTTTCCTCTCGGGTTCCTTGCGCAGAATATCCAGTGCGGCTATCGAAGTAGCAGCAATTTGGGGAGGCGGTGCAGTTGTATAAATGAAACTTCGAGCCCTATTGAGAATCCATTCGACCAGATTCTGACTGCCAGCTAAATAAGCGCCAAAACTTCCCAAGGCTTTACTAAATGTTCCCATTTGAACTTCAATTTCTTCCTGAAGACGTAGTTCAGATACAAGGCCAGACCCATTTGGCCCAAATACTCCGGTGGAATGAGCTTCATCAACCATAATCGATGCTTGATATTTTTTTGCAAGGGAAACAATCTTTTCCAGTGGAGCCAAGTCTCCATCCATGCTGAAGACTGCGTCTGTAACGATTAACCATTTTCCGTTTTTTGAGGTAGTGGACAATAGTTCTCTTAGATGACCCATATCATTGTGTCTATAAACTTTTACCGCAGCATGGGAAAGTCGACATCCATCGATAATACTGGCGTGATTTAAGGCATCGCTGAAGATTGTGTCGTCTCTTCCCACAAGTGAAGAAAGAATTCCTAGGTTGGCTTGATATCCAGATGGGAATAATAGAGCCGCTTCAGTTCCCTTTAAATCAGCTACCTTTTTTTCAAGTTGGCGATGAAGCGTCATGCTCCCAGATATAAGTCGTGAAGCTCCAGATCCACTGCCAAACTGATCCAGTGCTTTCTTAGCGGCTTGCTTGAGCGATGGATGATTGGCCAATCCTAGGTAATTGTTAGAGGAGAGCAATATTACCTCCTGGCCGTCTACAACAGTGACAGGACCTTGGCTTCCCTCAATGTAAGCTAGTTGACGACGAAGGCCCAATTTATCCAGTTCTTCCAGTTGCGATGCAAGGAGATTGTCAAGCATTTCTCACAACCATACATCATTCTGTAAAAATGGGTAGTTAATCTAAGATTGGATTTTACTTGACGGTCAGATGCGATAGGTTATCAATGTTAGCCAGGAGGTTTTAGAATTAAGTTAGATATGAAATCACAGAAAAAGATCTTACCAATTGAAAGTAATAGACATAGACACTTCATTAGATGTTTTTTGCCAGTTCTCTTGTTTTCCTGGCAACTAGTAAATTCGGAACAGAGAGATAATCGAGCAAAGAATCAGAAATCTCACTTCAAAACGGAGAGAGTTTCTTTGTCTAGTCCGCTCGCAGTCCCAAAGTCGTTTTCTGAAGATTGGCCCAATTTTCTGGGGCCCCGATCAGACGGAACTTCAGCTGAAAAAAACTTAATCCAAACTTGGCCCTCTAGTGGGCCTCAGATTCTCTGGTCGCGTGCTCTAGGAGCATCGTATAGTGCGCCAGTTACCTCTCGAGGTCGTTTAATATTGTTCCACCGTTTGCAAAACCAAGAGGTAATTGAGTCGGTGGACGCATTTACCGGAGAGTTGATTTGGAAGCAGTCATATCCTTCATTCTACGTAGATGAGTTTGGTTATAACGGTGGTCCTCGATCATCTCCAACCATCGAAGGGGAACATGTCTATACCTTTGGTGCAGAGGGAAAACTTACTTGTTTAGATTTCGGATCTGGAGAGATATTGTGGCAGCATTGGATCAATCGCGATCTAGAGGTGCCAACAAACTTTTTTGGAGTTGGAGTTTCTCCTGTAATTGATGGTGATCGGATTCTCTTGAATGTTGGTGGAGGACAGATGGCTGGGATTGTGGCCATCAATAAGAAAAACGGTGTGATTCTGTGGAAAAGTGGAGAAGATAAGGCGAGTTATTCAACTCCAATTATACGATCGATCCATGGAATCAAACTAGGTATTTTTTTTACCCGTCAGGGATTGAATGTTTTAGAAACTCAAACTGGAAAGTCACTTTATAGATATTCTTTCCGTTCTCGAAATCATTTTTCAGTTAATGCCGCTTCTCCGGTTGTAGTCGATGACTACATTTTTCTATCTGCTTCTTACAGAACTGGATCCGTACTCTTTCAACTTTCCCCCATTGGTTTACAGGTAGTGTGGAAAGACTCTCAGGCTATGCGCAATCATTGGTCCACTAGTATTTATTACCAAGGTTACCTCTATGGGATGGATGGTCGGCACGAAGGTGGATCTAGGTTCCGCTGCATAGAGTTCCTGACGGGTAAAGTACTCTGGACTGCCAAACAGGGTTTAGGTAGAGCAGCTTTCATTTTGGCTGAGGGAAATTTGATTGCCCTAGGAGAGAGAGGAACATTAGCTTTGATCGAGGCTACTCCTGAACGTTACATAGAGAGGTCTCGGGCTCAAATCTTGCAGTATCCATGCTGGACACCTCCGATCCTATCCCATGGGCGGCTATATGTTCGGAACGAAACTCGCCTCATTTGCTTGGATCTCCGGGAGGGAAAATAATTCTAGTTTTTATCGTAGGGTTTAGGTCTTTTTGACTTTGTAGTTCCGTAGTTTTTTAAAAAGGAATCGTTTCTTAGTAAATTATGTTTTGATTACATTCGGACAAATTGTCTCTTGTGAGCCACTATGTGAAGGGATTCATCAGATGATCTATTGTGGAAACTTAACTAAACTGAAAAATCTTGGAAATTAAGAGGGGGAAATACTGCTACTTCATCGTTTGTTGGCTTCTGCACTATTACTATTTTTCCAGTCAAACATAGTCTTTTGTTCGGTGCAAACCGAGTACGAGTTTTCGGATTCATCCTGGCTTGCGTGGGAGAATATAGAGAATGCGTCTAAAAAGTCTGTTTACTCGATGTTTCTTAAAGGAAAAGTAAATTCTTCCTCTACAGCGGTCAGTTTACATATCACTTGTAGTGGTAAGCGATTGGATGTTTTTACTCGTACTTCGAAAAAAATTCTCGGGCAGTATCATGACCAATATAAGCAGAATTTGATCCTAGTGCGCCTTAGAAATCTCAGTGAGACTGTTACTAAGAGTTACTTGTTTAGCCCTCTTGAAGATCATCATGGATTTTATCTTTACAAATCTTTGTCCCCCAATGATGATGCTCGGAGGGCTATTGAGAGATTATTGGGTTATTTAGAAACGGAGATTAAATTCGAGGACAAGGAGGGTAAACTTGTTACAGCTGTTTTTAATTTTGGCGGGATAGTTGAACTATATTCTAGTCTTAGGAAGGCTTGTCGTTTAGGCCAGTCACTTGCTCTGGTGAATCCGAGACTGATTGCTCGGGATCAGAATCTCGAAAAGGTAAAAGGTTCCGGATTTAGTTTTGAGAAATTGGATCTCCTTTCCAGGTCTGCCCCATCCAAGCCACGTATTGGCTCAGAACCCTCGAGCATTTCTGGGACCACTTCGGTTTTTGGCCTGTCCATGGGGTTGCAACTAGAAGATTTGACCACGCGGATGAAAGTGGAATTGGTTCCACTTAAGGATAATCCAGAATTGTATCTTCTTTCCCGGGTTCCAGATTCAAACCCCGACTTTGAGTTTTATCTAGCTCTAATCCCAAAGACAACGGGACTGTGTGAAGTAAGGGCAGTGGGACATACTGTTCATACGAATCCCCAGGGTAGTTCTATACGAAACGCTTTTCACAACAACGTTTCATATCTCCAAAAGATTTTCGGTCCCTATAAGCTTTTCGAGACTATGCCTAACAATGTAGAAATAGAACCTGGCTCTTGGATGGCAGCTCTCAAGAGTGGAAACATTCGTCTTATGGCTGAGTGGTCAGAAAAAACAAAATCCCGTTTGGGGATTGACTTGGAAAGAGTTGCCTTGACCATCCGCGCTGAATCAGAAGAGAGCGCACGTTTAATACTACAGATTACTTTCTCAAATAGTCTAGCCGGAAAACCCTTGGAAAAATAGATTTCAAATATTGATAAAGGTCCATATGCATGAAATTTGCTCCGGAGTGAGACCCGAAACAGTACAGTCTGGTGTCTGTCTTGCTAATTACTCAACATTAGGCATCGGCGGGGAAGCTCGTTACTTTTCTGTTGTGACAAATCAAAAGGAACTAGTAACACTTCAGGGTTGGGCTCAAGTAGAACAAATTCCGGTTCTGATTGTTGGAGAGGGGAGTAATTTTCTGTTTCCCGATGAGGGGTTCCCTGGTCTTGTCCTTAAAATTCTCATTTATGGAATTGAACGAGAGGATGATGAAGTGGTTGTTGGGGCAGGGGAAAATTTAGGGTCACTCATAGAGTGGCTAAATCAACAGGACTTGCAGGGCTTAGAACGAATGTACGGAATTCCAGGATCCCTGGCCGGAGCCGTGGTGGGAAACGCTGGAGCCTATGGTCAAGAAATTTGCCAGGTGTTGTCAAGCGTAGTTGTGTTACAAAATGATGGTACAGTTGAAATGTTGTCAGTGGAACGTCTCCATTTTCAATATCGTCACAGTCTTTTCAAAGAAAATCGCAAGTTAGTTCTATTGTATTGTCAATTGTGTTTGACGCCCTCTCTTGGAACGGTAAGTTTACAAAAGATTTCAGATTCAATCCTGGAAAAAAGATTGAAGAAATATCCTCACGATTTAAAATGTCCTGGAAGTTTTTTTAAAAATGTTCAGAGCGATGATCTTGAACACCATGTCCTGAAGAAGATCCCAGATGACTTTATTATTCACGAAAAGATTTCGGCGGGAAAACTTCTGGAGTCAGTTGGAGCAAATGGTGCTATTAGGGGGGGGGCTATGGTGGCCTCTTATCATGGAAATCTGATTGTTAACAATGGAAATGCTACAGCTCAAGATGTATTGTGGCTAGCTCGCAAATATTCAGGTCGGGTTTTGGAAGAGTATGGAATCCAATTGGAACCCGAGATCCGCATTCTCGATGATTTTTGAAAACAGAATGGATGAAGGGGGCAAAGAGGAGTATGACCGAACGGTTAGTTATTGAGGGTGGGCACAGACTAGAAGGAGTTTATCGGGTTCAGGGGAATAAAAATGCAGCCCTTCCTCTGATTGCTGCTTCTCTAATCTCTCAAAAACCAGTTACCCTACACAATGTTCCACGTATTGTGGACATCGAAAACCTTGTTTGTTTACTTGGTGCCTTAGATGTCAAAACTCACTGGAAGAGCAATAGCTTGTCTATTGATGCTAGAGCTCTGAAGGAAGTTGAACTCTCTAAAGACATAGTAAATCGTCTTCGAGGGGCAATCCTTTTACTAGGTGTCTTGGCTCCTAGGATGGACATTCTTACCTGTGCCTTACCAGGAGGATGCCCAATTGGACAACGTTCTTTTCAGGTTCACTGGTCTGTGTTCCGTGCAGCTGGATTCCAAATTGAACAAGACGCAGAGAAAGTGGTTATTCGAAGGGAAAAGCAGATCCAAAATCCATCTGTTTTTCTTGAAGAGGCTTCTGTGACGGCTACAGAAAATGCTCTAATTTTGTTTGCCGGTTTGGGTGGTGGAATAATTGAAAATCCAGCGTGGGAACCTCATGTTCAAAGTCTCATCGAATTTCTAAGAATATTAGGCTGCTCAATTGAGATCGAGGCGCTGTCGATTCGAATAGGTAATGGCGTAGATTCTAGAGCTGTTTCTGAGTTCTCAGTTCCTGGAGACTATGTCGACGCTGGTACCCTAGCCATTGCTTCTGCCGTGACAGGTGGGAATGTATCCATAGATGGAATTACTTCTGATGCATTGTTGGGAGTCAAGCCAGTTCTGAACCGGTTTGGAATTCAAATTAAGCCTTCCCAAGAGTCTCGTTGGACTGTCAGTGTTTTACCACGAAGTAGCCCACCGAAGGTGACTGCAGGACCCTGGCCAGCTTTTCCAACCGATTTGGTTAGCCTAGCCATAGTATTGGCTACTCAGACGGAAGGGCATTGCCTGATTCACGATTGGATGTACGAGGCTAGGATGTTTTTCGTAGATAAACTGGCAAGGATGGGAGCTTCAGTAACTCTATGTGATCCCCACCGTGTTCTGGTCACGGGCCCCCGACTGCTTCGCGGTATCCATTTAGAATCCCCCGACATCCGAGCCGGCATGGCACTGGTTGTGGCAGGACTTTGTGCTCAGGGCACAACCGAAATTGAACACTCTGAAGTGATTCGAAGAGGTTATGAATCTGTTCATCAGCGTCTAGCAGGTTTGGGCGCAAAGATTTTTTCTGACCCTTAAACACTTCCTTTGTTTTCGATTAGACCAGAAAAATAGAGTCCATTCGTTTCGAGATTTCTACCAAGCGGGCACGGTTTCCACCTTTGACCTCTGCCGACCCCCATCCATTGTAACCAATTTCCTGGAGCGCAGCGATAACTGCTGGCCAGTCACAATCACCCTCACCTAAAGGTACCTCGAATCCAGTATAGGGTCCTTTTTTATCTCTCTTTTCTCGACTGTATTCTTTGATGTCAAGTTTCATGATGCGGTTATTCAGAATTCGAATCCACTGTTCTGGCCATCCATAGTTTACAACATTACCAACATCAAAATAGGAACCTACCATAGGGCTTTCTAGCTCATCGATATAGCGGGCCATCTCAAGAGGACTGTACAAGAAATTGTTCCATACATTCTCGATCGCAATCTTGACTCCTAATTTATGGGCAAGAGGAATTGTCTTGTGAATTTCAGCTTGGGAACGATTGTATGCATCTTTGTAGCTAATTCCCTTTTTCACAACTGCGGGAACGAGTAGAACTGTAGTAGATCCGTAAGCTTTTGCATCATACAGTGCCGTTTCTAGAGCAGCTCTTCCTTCTTCACGAATATTCGGATCTGGATCTGATAATGGTTTTTTCCAGTGGACTGAATCAATTACTCCGGGAATCTCTAAGCCAGTCTTGTCGCGGGCGGCAATGATATCGTCCAGGTCCAAGTCGTTGGGACTCTCTATTTCTACTCCATCAAAGCCAATTTCTTTCAAAATCTTAAATTTTTCCTCAATTGAGAGTTCATTGTTTTGAAACATCTCAAACTTAAGCGACTTTTTGATTGTAAATGGTCTTACAATGGTTCCCTGATTTTCAGTTGCCGAAATCCCATCATCGGAACTGCTTGATTTTCCGCAATAGGTTTCAACTAGTGTAAGAGCTGACAATTTGAGAACTTGGCGTCGGTTGAGGTTTCTAGACATGAATGAGCTTCTTCTGCTTATTCGGTGTAACTTTAAATCCTTAGTTTAGGGAAAGCTTGATCTTACGTTAACAATTATGACAGCGCAAAGTAGATAGATTGGATATTTTTTGGAGATCGTTCTAGGATAGAGATTAATAGAAATAGGGTTTAATAATTATCTTTTTGCGAAAAAATCAAACCTGACTTTGGAGCTCTTGATTCCTTTTCTGGGAAACGGCTTTCGAGGGATAATAATTCAAGAATCGACAAGGCAACTCATTTTTAATACTCTGAAATTATGTGTTTTGGTTGGTTTCAAAGATCAATAGTCAATGGGCTGTTAGGTTTCTTTCTAATCTATACATTGGCCTGTGTCGAGAAGAAAACTCACAAGGAACCTACCGTATCAGCTCAGATTGTGGAGGAAGGATTTATCCGAATATTTGATGGAAAAACTCTGAGGGGTTGGAAACGACACGATGGCTTGCCGAAGGACAACTTAGGCGGGCGATGGCAGGTCATTGATGGTATTATTGCAGGTGATCAAGATCCTCCTGGACAAGGTGGATTTCTGATTACAATTCGCAAATATCGTGATTTTGTTCTGCGACTAGAAACTAATCTCGATTATCCTGTTGATAGTGGAGTTTTCTTACGTGTTGGGGAAACTGGCAAGAGCCATCAAGTCACTCTGGATAATAGAGAGAAAGGTTCGATAGGGTCCATATATTTACCATGGACACAGGGCATGGTAATGCACAACCAGGACGGGATCAGGCATTTTGAATCGGGGAAATGGCAAGATGTTGAGATCGATATTAGGGGTGAACCTGCCCGAATTCTATTCCGCCTCAACGGTGCTCTGGTCACTGACTTTCAGCATTCCTTCGAGACCACTAAAGGGAACCCCACTGAAGGGTATATTGCCCTTCAAGTTCATTCTGGAGGAGAGTGGAAGGAAGGGAATAAAGCCCGTTTTCGAAATATTCGTATAAAAGAATTGTGATGGTTTTTTTGATTGACATGTTTTGAAGTGTTAACTATGGATTTTCAAAATTAAGCATCAGAAACATCAGACTTTAGTTGTGTGTAAGCGGCCACCGCCATTTCATCACAGCGCTCATTTTCAGGATGTCCTGCGTGACCTTCCACTCGTTCTAGGATAATTACATGGATTTGGTAAAGCTTCTCTAATTCTTGCCATAATTCGAGGTTTTTGATTGGGGCATAGCCACTAGAAGTTTTACGCCTCCAGTGATTTTTTTTCCAGCGGTGCATCCATTCTGAAATCCCCTTCTCTACGTAAGAGCTATCAGTCACGATCTTTACTATGGTAGGACGTTTAAGGGCTTTAAGTCCTTGAATCACTGCTGTCAATTCCATCTGATTATTAGTGGTTTTGAACTGTGATCCTGCTTCTTCTCTAGATTTTCCAGTTTTAAGATGATGGAGAATATAGGCCCATCCACCGGGTCCGGGATTGCCACTACAGGCTCCATCAGTAAAGAGGAAGACTTCGGGGTGAGTATGAGATTGAGAAGGAAATAGTTCTCGAGGTTTGTTGTTTTCCAACTTTAGTCCTTAATCTTCTGCAGTAGGATCAAGAACCATTCCCATAGCGTGATATCCGGCGTCCACATAAATAGTTTCTCCAGTGATTCCGCTGCTTAATTCATCGCTGATCAGTGAAAGTGCTAGACCAGCCACTTCGTGGTGTTTAATGTTGCGCCGAAGCATAGATACAGAGCTAGCCTGGGAAGCTGTAATGTTAAAGCCTGGGATACTCCGGGCTGCAATGGTGCGAAGTGGGCCAGCACTGATTGCGTTCACACGAATACCCTTGGGACCAAGTTCAAAAGCCAAAAATCGCGCAGAAGCTTCTAGAGCTGCTTTGGCAATTCCCATCATGTTGTAGCCTGGGACCACTCGTTGGGAGGCTATGAAACTCAAGGTAATAATACTTCCACCCCTTGTCATTAGTTTGCTGGCCCGTTGACTGATAGCAACAAGTGAATAAGCAGATACGTCCATTGTTAGTTTCCAGTCCTCACGTGAAACCTTAGCAAATGGTTGTAGGAATGTATTTTTTGGTGCAAAGGCAACGGAATGTACTACAAAGTCAAGTGAGCCCATCTCTTGATGGGCTTTCTCAAAAACGCTATCTATTTGTGCATCATCAGTCAGGTCACATTCTGCCAAAACAGGATTAGAGAAATTAGCAGTCAATTTTGAAAGGGTTCCATGCAAACGATTGCCCTGGTAGCTAAAGAGCATTCGGGCGCCTGCCCGGTTAAGTTGCTCGGAAATGGCCCAAGCTATAGATCGGCGATTGGAGACTCCAAACACGATGCCGTTCTTGCCTGACAGATCGATATTAAACATTACGTAAGTCTCCTCTCTGGAAATTAATGGTTGCTTTAAGTCTCTATGGAGGACTGAATCTTAGATATTTTAGCTAACACTCTCCCTTGGGGAATTACTCTTTCAAACAACGAGGAGTATGTAAAGGATTTCCCATAAATAGAGATTGGTTAAAGGCTCTTGTTTTTTAAAACCTTAGCTTGCAATCATGGACTTTTTGAGCGGTCATTCTCATTTAATAATTTATTGAAACTAGATTTATAACGGATAGCATCTAGATCCGAAGCCACATTGAGGAGTTCTTTCTTAAGTATTGGTAAATATTTGGCACGGTCAAGGGTAAGAGCTTGGGAAAAATGTTCAACTGATTCATCTGCTCGGGAGCATTTAGAATAGAGAACTCCCATCCTGAAATGAAGTTGGGCCGTGTTTAGTCTATTTGCTAGGGCCCTCTCATAGTAAAGTAGAGCTGTTTTTTCCTCTTTAAGCTGCTCATGGACAATTCCTAAGAAAAAAGAAGCCTCTCCTGATTCAGGTCTACCATTCAGAGCTTTCTTGAGCGTGTTAAGAGCTATTTGGAATTCCTCCGTATTGGCCTGTGCGATACCCAATTGAAGAAGAGATTCAAAATCATTGGCACCAAGTTCTATTGCTCTTTGCAAGGCTTCTTGAGCTTCTATATGACGAGATTCTCTACTATAGAGATGGCCCAAACTACTCCAGATTTCCGGATTGTTGTAGTCTTTCAACGCAGCTTGGCGAAAATAAAGTTCTGCGATCATCATTCTCCCATTTTTCTCAGCAATAGTACCCAAGTTAAAGAGTGTTGCTGCAGATTCCCCAGCTTCCATATAAAAGGCCCTTGCTTCATCGAAGCGATCAAGCCGGAGTAGCGTGTACGCAACATGTTCATTCAGACTTGTTTTAGGAAACCCAAGTTGTCTTGCCTTTTCAAAATAATCTAGGGCGTCCTCGAACTTTTCCTGTTTCATTAGGTTTTTTCCCAACAAGAAATTTACCTTAGGGTCTTTTGGGAAATGATTCAGGAAATATTTGAAGTGTGGGGTTGCGGAATCAACCGAGGCAATTTCATCTAGTGCCAACGCCAAATCTAGATGGAGGTCTGGGGACTTGGAGTTGAGATCGAGTGCTTTTTTGAAATCAGAAATAGCCAGATCCATTCGCTCCAAATGATAGTTAAGTCTTCCTGAACTCTGCCAGGTTGAAAAGGTTTTGGGGGCAAGACGCTTAAGTAGATTTATGTCTGATTTAGCTAAAGAAATCTCGTTTGAGCGCATACGTATTTCCACTCTTAACAAGTATGCTTGTTCATTATTGGAGTCGATTAGTATCAATGTGTCGAGAAGTGCCAGGGCATCCGAAAGTCTTTCTTGTTGACGGTATATAAGAGCTAGATTGAAAAGAGCAGGTTTGAACTCTGGCTCTATTGAAAGAGCCTTCTCATAAAAAATAGCGTGTTTGTTGGAATATTCTTGATCGCTGCCAATCAGATCTTCTCCTTTCTTAAACCACGAAACGGCTTCGGGATCAATTGGAATATCTTGAGATTGACAGAATAAAAGGAGGAAAAAAAAGAATGACATCTTGTTCCCGCAACAGAATTTTATCATTAGACCATTTGGATGGTCTTTTTTATACGCTGATTACAGTTGCCAACACACTTTTTTTTGTGAAAGCTAAACGTAGAGATATTACCTAAGAGACTCCGACGAGAACCGTTTGAAATGTGTTAAATTTTCAAAGTCCCGGTAACGTAGGATTATCTCTGTAGGAGTTAGGTCACGGAGGCGATCCAGTGAAAACTGTTCCACATTAAAACTAGCAAGAACGGCTCCAAAGACGACGGCTTGGCGCATAGATTCTTGATTTGTAGAATCTATACCAGCTAAATATCCCATGAAGCCTCCTGCGAAAGAATCTCCTGCACCAGTTGGATCGTGAACTTCTTCCACAGGGTAAGCAGGGATTCCAAACACTGAAAGTCCTTTTTTGTTTCGATGGTATAATGCTGCTCCATATTCCCCGAGCTTAACAACTAATGTATGGGGCCCCCACTTAAGGATCTTGGACGCTGCGCCCAGGAGACTTGTTTCTCCAGATAATTGGCGTGTTTCAGCTTCATTGATAATGAGAACATCAACGGATTTGAGGGTTTCGAGAACAGAATCAAATGACCCGTTTATCCAGAAGTTCATAGTGTCGCAGGCTACCAGTCGTGGACGTTTAATCTGACTTAGAACAGATTTCTGTAAGATGGGATCAATATTTCCGAGGAAAACAAACTCATGGTTTCGGTAATTTTTCGGAATAGTAGGGCTGAAATCAGCAAAAACATTGAGATGGGTCTCTAATGTTTGTGCAGTGTTCATGTTTTTTTCATATTCTCCACTCCATCGAAATGTTTTTCCTAGTAGATGTTCTAGGCCAGCTAAATCGATACCCCGTGATTCCAAAAAGGCTAGGTCCTTTTTTTTGAAATCCTGGCCAACACAAGCGACCAAAAACACTTTTGTGAAAAAGCTAGCAGCTATGCTGAAGTAAGTGGCAGATCCTCCCAATGCCTCTTCAGCTAACCCAAAAGGTGTTTTCACTGAGTCATAAGCAACGGATCCAACAGCGAGTATCGATGACATGTATATTTCCTTAAGGGAGTAAGCAAAGAGTTAATCGAGGTATTTGGACACAATTGGTGCAAGATTCTGTCGGGTTTGTTTTGGGATCGCATCAGGAGCAGTAATAATTGCATTTTCAAGAGCATTTTGGCACCTACATTTTAAGCCTAGTGGGAGTTCTTTAATGGACTGTCTAATCAGCCGTTGGGCATTTTTAGCATTGCTCTGAAGGTATGCGATTAACATTTGTACCGTTACGTCTTGTTCTTCTTCATGCCAGCAGTCATAGTCAGTCACCATAGCAATAGTGAGATAACAGATCTCGGCTTCTCTTGCCAGCTTAGCCTCTTGTAAGTTTGTCATACCGATAAGGTCGGCACCCCAGCTACGATACAGATGTGATTCGGCACGGGTGGAGAATGCTGGTCCCTCCATGCAGACGTAAGTTCCACCCCTTTGAATTGGAAACTGGAGGTGTTTGGCCGAATGCTCGACGGTTTTGGCAAGACTTGCGCAAACAGGGTCAGCAAAACCAATATGGGCTACGATACCATTTCCAAAAAAAGTACAAGGCCTACGTTGGGTTCGATCAATAAACTGAGTTGGAAGGACAAAATCCATCGGTTTGTGTTTTTTTCTTAGGGAACCTACGGCGCTGGCTGACAAAAGGTAACGGACCCCTAGTTTTTTGAATCCGAAGATGTTGGCTCGAAAATTAAGTTCGGTGGGAAGGATTGAGTGATTTCGGCCATGCCTTGCAAGAAAGGCCACGCCACGGTTTTCCAAAACACCAGTTACATAACGGTCACTAGGGTCTCCAAAGGGAGTATCAATACTTGTTTCCCGTATGTTTTTTAGGCCTGGCATTTCGTATAGACCGCTACCTCCAATAATTCCGATCTCTAATGGGTCCATTTTTTTGCCCCTTATTCTCAAATTAAGGTATTCTTGTTTTTGTGGGGTCGAACCGTACCTTACACTGTGTTTCTGGCTTCATCAAGTTAACCAGAATCTAGCGTTAAGAACGAATATTTCTCTAGGTCTTTCCCTTTGTTTTTTTAACTGCTTCGGTCAATTCGATCAATACTCCCCCAGTGGAGGCTGGATGAATGAAAGCAATTTGTTTGCCTTCTCCCCCAATCCTTGGTTTCTCATCAATAAGACGAATCCGAGCTGCCTTAAGCTCGTCTAGTCGAGTTTCGAGGTCCTCTACTTCCAAAGAAACATGATGAATTCCGCCACGAGAACCATCTAGGAATTTTGAAATGGGCGAATCAGGTGCTACAGGCTCAATTAATTCTAAGGATGAATCTCCAATTGGTATGATTGCAACTCTTACTTTTTGGTCAGATACAATCTCTTCATGCTCTACGTTGAGACCCAACTGTCGATAAAACTCTATAGTTTTTGAGATGGAGTTGGTTGCGACCGCTACATGGGCGATTCTCTTGATCATGACAGTCCCCTTTTTTTGAGTTTTACCATAATATCCTTAACTGCCGTATAGGGATCAGTCTTTCGTTCGATCAATTGTATGCAGAGATCATCTAGTTGAGAATCACTCCATTGCGAGTAAATTATTTCTTCGATTCGAGTCTTGAGAAGTTCCCTTAGTCGGTTTTTGTATACTGCTTGTTGAGACTTTAAGTTTTTTTGATTCTTAAACCAGTCTCTATATTTGAAGATTTGCAGAACAAGATTGTCAATGCCTACTCCTGTATTGGATATAGTTTTAATCAAGTGGAGTGGGTAGTCAGTGTTTCCTTCGGTCAGTGTCAGCATGGACTGCATGTCTTTTTCAAGCTGGTTGACACTATCCAAATCAGCTTTGTTAAGAACAAAGAGATCCGAGATTTCCATGAGTCCAGCCTTAATAGTTTGAACTTCATCACCCAGGCCCGGTGCTAAAACGACTAGCACCATGTGAGCAGTGAAGGCAATATCTATCTCATCCTGTCCAACTCCCACGGTCTCAAGAAGTATATAGTCATAGCCAGCAGCATCGAGAACAATTAGGGACTCTTGTGTCGCAGGTGCCAAGCCGCCTAATTTACCTCGGGTTGCCATGCTCCGGATGAATACATCGGTGTCTGTGAAGTGGCGTTGCATTCGGATCCGGTCTCCGAGAACCGCGCCTCCACTGAAGGGAGAAGAAGGGTCAACAGCTAGAATGGCAACTCTATGTTTCTGGAATCGGAGTTGTTCCGTTAGCCTAGCCACTAACGTACTTTTCCCCACTCCTGGACTACCAGTAATGCCAACAACAAAAGCATTTCCAGTCCTCGGATAAAGTGCTTTTAGCAATTGGAGGTTCTCTTGTGACCAAAAGCCAGTCTCTAGCTGAGAAATTGATCGGGAAACGGTCCGGACATCACCTTCCAAGATTTTGTTCACGGTTTGTGTAAGATTTGCCGTGGAATACTTGATGTTAGATTCCTTTCAGCTGAGTTTACCGTACAGCGGAGTACTTCGTAAATACCTGTTACTCAGGGTCGTTTAAAGCAAAGCCCTTGAAGGTAGTAAAGGGTTTTCGAAAGGTAAATATTTTATCATCTCTGAATTCAAAGAATTAGAATATCCAGTCGATTTGGAGTTGAGTTTATTGTGAGCACATCCAGGTTTAACTAGATAGGTAGTATCCCAGAAAGGACTGCCTTCAGTGAAACTCTGTTTCGGCGAAATAATAACTGATTAGATGCTGGATTTGTAAATGTCCCTCCTGAACATGTGGAGTGAAATCACTTGGAACGGAGACAATCAAACGAGCTAACTTAGTTAGTCGGCCGCCATTTCTTCCAGTGATCCCTACTGTGATTACGTTGGTCTTATTTGCCCATTCTACAGCTTCTATTATGTTTTTAGAGTTTCCACTGCAGCTAAAGCAGATTAGTAAGTCGTCCTCCCGAGCTAAATTCTTTAGCTGCTCAACAAATATTTTTGAATAGTCAAGATCATTTGCAATAGCTGACATCCAAGCAACATTGTCAGTCAGGGAATAAATACGAAAAGGGTTGTAATCCGTGTCTGATGGTTCTTTGGCCAACTCACCGGCTAGATGGCTGGACATAGATGCACTGCCACCGTTTCCACATACAAAAATCTGACGATCCTTTTCCCTCGTTTTCTCCAGAAGCTCGATTAGTTTACGAAGGGATTCGATAGGGATTTCCGAAAGAGCCTTTTCTGAAGACCGTTGATATTTCTCAATAAATAAAGAGCGGGAGTTTTGTTTTTCCACGAACTCGAGAAGATAACATCTCATCACCCCAAGGAGCAAAGTTTGACATTATTGAAAGCAGGACAAAATGAGTTCTGTTTTTGACATGAATGAAGAGTATCCTATTCTTGTCAGTAAGTAGCAGAAGTAATCGGATGTATCAAAAAATCTCCATTGTCGTTCTTGTTTTTTTTATTGCGACCATCTTTCATGCTCCTTCCGATGTTTCTACACCACAGGGGATGTTCTCACTACAATGGGGGAAAGTAGATATCGGATATCCTAGAGCATTGTCTGGAGATTCACCCCATTATCTAGTCGCTGTAAACAGTTTGATAGAGGATGGAGATTTCAACTTAAAGAATAACTATGATCAGGCATTGTCTGGTGATTGGGATGCTGGCCTTAGATTTCGGTCCCGGAAAATTGACAGGCATGTAGATGTCGATAGTCAGGGTAGGGAGCTAGGCACTCATTCACCCTTTTTTGCTTTGATCTTGGCCTTTTTTGCCTGGCCATTAGCAGGAACACCCTGGGTTGAACCTCTTTGTGTTTGGATAACCTCAGCGGCTGGACTGGCAGTGGTTTTATTTTTGTGGCAACATCTGAAAGAGGAGTTCGACAAACAGCTAAATCCTTTGTTGATTGCCTCTATGGCAACTCCCCTTCTATGTTACTCGCGGGATATTTGGACTGAGCCCTGGATAGCTGCAATTTGGCTAGCACTCCTTTCGACACAAAAAATCTCTTTCAGGATTTTACTTGGTTTTATTGGAACCCTTATTAAGTATCCTTTTTTTGTTGTTCCGTTTGCGTTAGGAATTGTTCATTGTATTCGTGGCAAAAAGAAGTCGGGGTTAGCGCTCATAGCTTCCTCTACCTTGGCAATCACAACTTCCATTGTGATGGTTCAGTGGATTTTCCAGGATGTGACAGAACATCAAAGTCTCTTTCACTCAGGGATTCATGCGGGTTTCCAATTCAGCCTAGAGGGTCTATTTGGACTTTTATTTAGTCCAGAGAATGGGCTATTGATTTTCTTCCCAATCTTGATATGGGGTTTTAGGAGGATCTGGAAGCATGCAGAAATATGGTTGCCTTTGGTGACTTTTTTTGCGGCACATGCCTTCTACGTTGATTGGATGGGCGGAACTGGTTTTGGCTCGCGATATATGGTTCCCATTGCTTCTCTTCTAATGCTGTCGGTTGACTGGTCTGCGATGAGGAATCGGTGGTTTAAAATGGCTGCTCTTTATAGTTTGATTTGGGGTTTGGCCGGAGGGTTGTTTCCGGCTTTGGTCTATGATCGAACTCCCTGGGAAATACTAGAACACTCTTGGCTTAATCTTGGTTGGGGGGCTTTGTGAGAAAACGGAGAAGCGGAATCCAATGAGTTGGAAGACCTTTCTGAAGCTGATTTTTACGATAGTGCTTTTGTTAGTATTGGGCTACAGCATTGACTTGGAAACCCTATTTTCTGTGATTGTTTCTGTCAGGATAGAGTTGTTTTTAGTAGCAATTGTTTTGCAGTTGATAAGTACTTTGTTCTCTGTTTTTCGGTGGAAGATTATTCTAGGGTGTTTCAGGCTAAAGGTTCCATATATTGAAACTCTTCGAATCGTTTTTATTGGGAATTTTTTCAACCTTTTTCTGCCTTCTGGTATAGGAGGAGATGTTTTCCGAGCCTACTATTTAGCTAGGCGTTCAAGATCGAGATTGTCTCAGATGCTCACCACCACTTTTTTGGATCGAAGTGCAGGCCTTTTTGCGCTTTTAATAATTGGTCTAGGGAGTTCTCTTTACTTAGATATTACAGTTGTAGGAATAGTTCTTTCTCGTATATTTATCTTATTGACAGGTATTTATTTGATTTTAAACGTTGCTGTTTTTCATAGTGTCTCGCACCGGATTATCAGCAAGGTAGTGAAGGGATTTGGTTTTCACAGACTGGAAGAAAAACTGCATCTGATCTATGAAGGTCTGAGTTCCTTGATTCGAAAACCACAGGCTGTTTTCACTATTCTCTTTCTTTCTTTAGTAATTCAATTTGTCTCTGTATGTGTAGTTTGGTTTATCGCCTTGTCTCTAAATTTTGGAACAAACTTTGGAGTTTTTCTTACCTTCATTCCACTCATTAACCTGAGTATTATGGTGCCAGTCACGATCAACGGATTCGGACTTCGAGAAAATCTATACCGAATTCTTTTTTTTGAACTTGGAATCCAGGAAGAAACAGCAGTAGCATTGGGGCTCCTTCAGGCTATTGTTATGATGATTTTGGCTTTTCCCGGAGGTATATTCTATAGCTTGCACAAAATGGAAAAAGCTGATTTCGAGAAGGAAACAATCCGATGATTGGAATTGTACTGTGAATTTAGGGGAATAGCGATCAGATGTTTTTCTCAGAAGAATTTGGACTATTGGTGTTCTTGAGAACTGCTAGATAGTTTCGAAATTTAGATCGAATCGATATATATTGAGTGTGATTGATTCCGAGTTCTTTAGAAACCTGCCTTATCTCATTCTCTTCCATCACTGAGATCGAGTGATCCGAAGACGAAAGAGAGAAAAGACAACGTACTAGGTTTTTTCGTTGTTCTAGTGTAGATATTTTCTTGAATTTTCTTGTGACCAAGTAGTTTTCTGTCTCTCCAAAGAGAAGGTTGTGGGATTGAGCCATTTGGACCACCAGTATCGAAAAGTCTTTTGAAAGAGCTCCATGCTCTCTTACGATTTCCTCCATTGATTTAGTTTCCTCTGCACTGATCTCTAAGTCGGCATGAGCTACTCTTCCAAGAATATAGGCAAATGAGGCTATGTAACGAGCTTGTTCGATCGGTATTTGGTTGAGTTTTTGGATGATTGTTTGAAGTGACTCCTTTTCATCCTCAGATATAAAAGCTTTCGCTGGCTTCATCCCAAGCCAATCACGAAGGAGTCCCATTTTCATTAAAGCACTCTGTCTTGCTGTGGCAACTAAAAAGAGATCTTATTGTAGGCCAAAAGTAGCGGTAGGGTTAAGCAATAGATTTTATATATTGTGGAATGGGGACTATAAATAGAAAATTACCATATAATGAATAGCGCTTATGGCTAAAGTTGGATTTGTAAGTCTAGGATGTCCCAAGAACCTGGTCGATAGTGAAGTGATGATGGGAATGTTGAAGGCTGGGGGACATGAGGTTACTTCTCTCCAGAGTGAAGCAGAGATAATTGTTGTCAATACTTGCGCTTTTATCGAATCCTCCAAAAAGGAATCTATTGACACAATTCTAGAGATGGCAAAAGAAAAGAAGCAGGGACACTGTCAGCGGTTGATTGTTGCTGGTTGTCTAGTGGAGCGTTATCGGCGTGAAATATTAGAATCTCTTCCGGAAGTCGATGCCGTTGTAGGAACTAACGAACTGCCTCGAATTTTACAGGCTTGTGCTGAGGTAGAAGCCCCAGCTGTTCCACCTGCTTATGAGGTTCGGGAAGAGTATCTCTATAGTGACTCAGATCCAAGGGTTTTGACCACTCCTGATTACACAGCTTATGTAAAGATCGCCGAGGGATGTGACCATCCCTGTACTTTCTGTGTTATCCCTCAAATGCGAGGGCGATTTAGAAGCCGTCCTTTGACTTCTATTATTAGGGAGGTTCAGATGCTGGCCCGTGCAGGAGTTAAAGAGATTAACCTAGTGGGGCAAGATACGACCATGTATGGTTTTGATTTTGGAGATCGTCAAGGACTGGCCCGTTTGATTAGAGAGATTGAAAAAATAGATGGGATAAGATGGGTTAGGTTTCTCTATGCTTATCCAAACAATATTTATCCTGAACTACTAGACTCAGTCCGAGAGTGTTCAAAGGCTTGCAGATATTTCGATGTTCCGTTGCAGCATGCTTCTCGAGCAATTCTTAAGGGGATGAAGAGAGGTGGTAATCGAGGTTCTTTGACTCGTCTAATTCAACGAATTAGGGATCGCGTTCCAGGAGTTACGATCCGTACCACAATGATTGTGGGTTTTCCAGGTGAGACGGAAGAAGATTTTCAAGAACTTCTTGGTTTTGTCGAAGATGTGAAATTTGATCGGCTCGGGGCGTTTGCGTTTTCTGACGAAGAGCATGCCTCCTCTTATGCTTTGGAGAATAAGGTTTCGGAGGAAATCAAACAGGAACGCCAGGAGAGCTTGATGAGATTGCAATCGATCATATCTCGAAAAATTAATTCATGTCTTGTTGGAGAGACTCTGCCGGTGTTGGTTGAGGGTGTCTCAAAGGAGAGCGAGATGCTATGGCAGGGGCGGACGGAATCACAAGCTCCAGATATCGATGGGGTAGTCTATCTAAGAGATGGGATAACAACCAAAAACTTCCCGGGAGAACTTAACAGTGTTCGAATTGAGGAAGCTTATGACTATGATTTAGTCGGGACTCTTGTGGGATAGATACCAAAAACTCTGTTTTTCAAGGTATGGTGGGAGTGGCTTTGCTTGGTAATCTTCAGCTCTCATCTTTTATAGCAGGAAACTGTTGCATTCTTAGGAGAGTCTTGGGGGTTTTAGAGGTTTTATCGAATGGTGGACCAACAAGGTAGTGGAAAAGATTTGGTCATCTGTGAGGTCTTGAAATGACACCAAGAGCTCAGTTGTGGATAGCGACGGTATTGGGGATAGGGTATCTTCCCATTGCTCCGGGCACCTGGGCATCCCTTGCTGTGGTCACGTTGGTTGGTTTCTTGACCCTTTTAGTGAATGATACTTCAACACTCTTGTTGCTAGGATTTTTCGGAGTTACATTTTTGGGAACCTGGGCTGCCAATAGCGTTGTTTCCGACCTTGGAGATTCCGACCCCTCTCAGGTGGTGATTGATGAAGTTGCAGGACAGCTCTTGACTTTACTTTTCGTTCCGTTGACGTTTTGGACTTTGTGCGTAGGTTTTGTTTTATTTCGAGTTTTTGACGTTACTAAAATTCCTCCAGTCCGCCAAGCGGAAAAATTAGCTGGTGGATACGGAATTATGATGGATGATGTAGTAGCAGGTATCTATAGTGGGATTGTTTTGGTACTGCTTCGATGGTTTGGGGCTTTCATTTAGGAGAAAATAATCTTTTGTTTTCTTTTTTCAGTTTAAAAGGTCGACCGGGAGCATCGTAAAGACTTTTTTTACAAAATTAAGTTTAAGATATTGATAGATGCAAGGTAATAACCTTAGTGAATTGAAGTCACAGTCCCCGAAAACTCAAATAATTGCAGTTGGAACGGAGCTGCTTTCTCCTGCCCAGCTCGACACGAACTCTTTGTTTATAACTCAACAACTGAACCTCTTAGGTATTCAGGTCACGAGAAAGTCGGTTGTAGGTGATCGAGAGGAAGATATCTCTAATGTTCTTATGGCCTCAGTTGAGCATTCTGAACTCGTTTTTGTGACGGGGGGACTTGGTCCGACAAAAGACGATATTACACGGGAAGTTGCTGCGAATCTCTTTAAACGAAAACTGGTTTTTGATCCTTTAATCATGGAATCAATCGAGATAAGAGCACGGAAGTGTGGGCTTCGACTTACAAAAAATAACCGTAGGCAAGCAATGGTACCCGAAGAGGCGGAGGTGCTTTTTAATTTCAAAGGAACTGCTCCCGGTTTGTTACTAAATGTGAACGGAGCCCTGCTCTTTCTCCTACCTGGCCCGCCGCGGGAACTTAAGCCGATGGTTGCTGAGCAGGTAGTGAAAATACTTAAGGAAACTTTCCCTGTGTCAGTACAACTAAGTCGACATTTAGCAGTTGCTGCAATGCCGGAATCTCGTGTGGATGCAATGCTAGAACCGATCTATTGCCAGTATCCACAGGTTAAGACCACCATACTTTCATCTCCCGGGATCATTAATTTGCACTTTAGTTGCTCAGGCAGTTCTCAAGCAGAGGAGTTCACACTTGAAAAACTAATCGGAAAAATCCGCACAAAACTCGGAAAGTCACTATTTACAGAAACTGGGCAAACATTGCCGCAGGTAGTGGGTGGATGTTTGGAAAAAAAAGGTCTGAGCCTAGCGACTGCTGAGTCATGTACAGGAGGACTACTTTCTAAATTAATTACGGATATTCCTGGTAGTTCAGACTATTTCAGGGGAGGTGTCGTGACCTACAGTAATGATCTAAAAGAACTGTTTTTAGGTCTCCCGACTTCCATGCTTCAAAAGGGAGTCGTAAGTGATGCAGTAGCATGCTACATGGCTCGCTCTGTCCGTGATCGTACTGGTGCTTCGGTGGGACTTTCAGTGACAGGCATCGCAGGCCCAGGTGGGGGGACTGATGAAAAACCTGTAGGACTTGTCTTTCTTGGACTCTGTCAAGATGGCAGTATTTCTGCGAGGAAACACGTTTTTCCCGGAGGGCGTAAGGTCATTCGGCGCCAGGCTGCTTTGTACGCACTAGATTGGCTCCGTAGGGAGCTGATGTGATCCGAACTTTTGTAGCTATCCAACTTTCATCCGGAGTTGCTGGTGCATTAGAAGCGTTAATTTCAAGACTTTTGTTACTAGAAAAGGGAGGGCGTAGGGTAAAGGCAGGGTCTATGCATCTTACCCTTAAGTTTCTCGGGAATGTAGAAGAAGAGTTGCTTCAAGGGGTTGTGCCTGTTCTTAGGAGCATTGCTGGTTGGACAGAGCCCTTTAAATTAGTCCTGTCTGGAGTGGTTTCCTTTCCGAGACAAGCATCCACGCGAGTGATCTGTTTGAAAGTAGAGAAGTCTCCTGCACTTGAAATTCTGCAGAAGGCAGTTGAGATGGGGTTGTATGAGTTAGGTCTTCCAAAGGATAAACGCAAATATCGTCCCCATATAACCTTGATCCGGTTTAAAGTGAGACGTCGGATTTTCCACCTGCCAAATTTTCTTGAAAAGGAAGGTAAAAATAACAGTAGGTTTTTAGGGTGAGTCATTTTAACCTCTATAAAAGTATTGTGAATTTAACTGGTGCCAGGTATCAGATTTTGGAGACTTTTCAGCTTGGGAATTTGAGAAGATAAGGTGAAACCTAAAATTAAACAAGGTTGACGGATTTCAAAACCTGGCATACATTGATTTTAATGGAGAAAAAATTTCCGATTAGTAAAGAACTTTTGGAGATACTCGCTTGTCCTGCATGTAAGTCAGAGGTTGTTCTGAACGAAGAGTACTCTGGTTTAAAATGTACTGCTTGCCAACTCATTTATCCCATTCGGGATGGGATCCCGATTATGCTCATTGAAGAAGCAACAAAAGAAGAATAAGGGATAAATGAGTAAGTAACAGTGATACGGGAAATAGTGTCGAATTGATTAAACCCTCTGGCTGGTCGAGGTGCTCTGAAAAGAGATAAACAGTCCAATAAGAGGCTTACTTTCCCTATAGGCTCAGACATTCAGGGTAGAGACGACTGAAGTGAAAACTCTACTGACCTCTAAATTGAAAGTGGAGTTTAAGGCAAATTTAGTATCTTTTGGGAAGTGCTAAATACTTCTTCCGGCCGGATTAATTCCATGCAGCTGTTTCTAAGACAGGTCTTCATTGGTGGCTGATCATAGCAGGGACTGCAAGGAAGGTGTGTTCGTAAGATCATTACTGTAGCTCCACAAGAAATGGGTCGCGTTTCGATCCATTTAGCTGGACCCCACAAGACTATTAAAGGAGTTTTTACTGCAGCACAAAGGTGTGCTGGGCCAGAATCAACCGAAATAAGGAGATCGAGATGAGAAAGAATCCTAGCCAATTGAGGTAGGGTTGTTTTTCCTGTAAGGATTCGGGTCTGACGTGGCTGCAGTGAGTTCGCTATGTAATTGGCATCAGGCAAGTCGTGCTTAGAACCAGTAATAAGGATGCTTGCCCCCAGATTTTGAAGGGCTCGGCTAACTTTTATAAAAGAACTTCGGGGCCATCCCTTAAGCTTCGAAGTCTGGTCGGATTTCTTTCGTGGAGGACCGTAACCGGGATGGATTCCTACTAGTGGTTTTTTCAGGCCCTGAATATGTTCTTCCAGTCCATAACAAAAAGAAGTTGCTAAATTGAGGTCAATTTCTAGGGAACCCATTAAATTGGTTTTCAGGCCAGCGAGACGGAGGTTATTTTCTATTGAGTGGAGCTGTGAATCAAAGGGAAATTCCACGTAACTGTTGATTTTGGTCAGGTCACTTTTCGAAAGGAGTTTCAGGAACCGAGGGGAACTTTCCATTAAAACTATCTGCGAATATTTTTGCTCCGACAGTTGTCGTGCAAGTTTCTGTTTTTCACGAGAAAACCCATAAGGAATGTTTCGGTGGTGAAGTGTGTAAACTTGATTGATGTGTGGACTCAATTCTATGAGAGAACCAGTGTTTTTAGAACACAGGAACTCTATGGAACTACACGGGGTTTTAGTTTTGAGTGCTTGGGCCACTGGAAGAGCCATAATGGTGTCTCCAAGGGCACCGACTCTCACTAGTAGGATCCGTTCTGTATGACACGGATTATTTTCTTTAAATGTAACCACTGAACTCCAATTCTAGGGTAGGAATCATTAACGACCAAGCAACAAGGATAATATCAATAAGGACTTTAATTGTTTCTTGAATCTGTGGTTTATATTACTTTTGTTCTTTTTTAAGCTATATCTTATGAAAAAGGGGTCTTTTGCCTTCTCCACTCAGACAAGTGTATGAGTAGCTAGATGCTATGTCTCTGAAGTTAGATTCTGGTATTGTTTGAATTCTCTTTTAAGGAACTGATCAGTGGAACACCTAGAAAATATTCTTGATAGTTTTAAAGACCGTCGCTTACTAGTAGTTGGAGATATAATTCTAGATCGTTTTATTTGGGGTCGGGTTAAAAAGATATCTCCCGAAGCACCGGTTCCAGTGGTCGAAGTTGAAAGGATTACAGACCATCTTGGTGGCGCTGCGAATGTAGCTGTCAATCTAGCTAACCTGGGTGCTAAAGTTTCTCTACTCGGTGTTGTTGGACTGGATAGAGCGGGGCAAGATGTGATTGAAAAACTGGATAAAATAGGAATTGAACGTTCAGGAGTGGTGACTGATGAGAATAGGCCTACGACATTAAAATCGCGTGTTGTTGCTCGACAACAGCAGGTTTGTCGTACGGATCGAGAGATAAGTAGACCTGTTTGTGGTGACGTTTTTTCTGAGTTGCTGGATACGTTCTCAAATCTTGTCAGTAATTCCGAAGGAGTTATTCTTTCGGACTATGCAAAGGGTGTGGTTAGTTTTGAATTGAGCCAGAAAGTCATTGAGATCTCGATAAAATCTAGAAAGTTTTTGGCTGTAGATCCAAAATCAACAGATTTTTCGAAATATCATGGGGCAACCGTAATCACGCCAAATCAGGCCGAATTTGAACTAGCGGCTCGCAATGTTCTTCCGGCTACCCCTTCTAGTTCTCAACTGGCGGCTAGGTCACTTTTGGATATCACTGATTCCCAGGCATTGTTAGTGACAAGGGGGGGGCTTGGTATGTTGCTTTATCAGCGAGAAAAATCAGATTCAATTCAGGCCTCTGCTCGGGAAGTGTTTGACGTTACGGGGGCTGGAGATACAGTGATATCCGTTTTTAGTCTCGGTGTGTTAAGTGGCGCGAGTTTCTATGATGCAGCGGTTCTTTCAAATTTTGCTGCTGGGATCGTCGTAGCGAAGCTTGGCACAGCTTCAGTTGGAAGGATCGAAATTATTCAAGCGATATCAAATGCCACGCGCTAAGCATCCCTGCAGCTAGATTTACTATTTGTAGTGGTTGATGGATTTTATACGTTGACCAGTAAGGATTGTTGAAGGAGTAAATGATCGGATTATGTTGCACGAATGAACCTTACAATTGTTCTGTAATAAACTGCATGGCATCCTTGTACCCTGGGAATTCACGCTCAGCTACTCGGAAACGTCTATGGTGTTTATAACGTTTCCCTTTCCGAACAATCTCACCCAAGAAAGCATGTAACATTTCATGGTAGAGGACAAAGGCGACTACATACTGCGGCACATTTTTACAATCTAGCACACGACTCAGCACGATGGCATTATAGGCAGGGTCGAAGTATCCCAACGTTTTTTTAGAAGAACCAGGACTCCAGGAAAGATGTTCAAGCGCTAGCTCATTATTGAAAAACTTCTCATTAAGGTCGTTGAAGAGAACCTGCAAGTCAAAATAGTCACCAGCAGAGCTGTAAAAACGTTTTTTGCCACGACATCTTCGAATTCTGTTGGAGTAGTTGATTATTGAATCTTGGTTTACGTAATTGCGGTAGACTCTTTTAATTTCACTTGGGGCTTTTAGGTTGGCCATCTTATACAAAAGTAGAGAGGATACTGCTACAAGAATGTGAAATGGGGCGTTTTTTAGAATATCACTGATCCGAATTCGCAGACCGGTTCCTTTTTCCTTCACCGTGTTCCGTAGGCCAACATAAGGATAAAATGTTATTGAAATACGGGAAGGTTTGTCACCACCCAGATGCTGGTGAAGTAGAGAGATCTCTTTTTCTAGTCGAAGCAAGAACTTTTTGGGGTTACTACATGGTATTCGGGACAGCTTGTTTTCAGGCAATGCGAACATTTGTCCTGATAAACTTTACGATTTCTTGAGTGTGGGTTCCTGGCTGGAACACTGCACTCACTCCTATCTCACTTAGTAAGGGAAGGTCTTCGCTTGGTATGATACCTCCCCCAAAGACCAGAATATCACAGCCCTCTTGATTCTTTAGCTCCTTAATAAGTTCTTGGAAAAGGTGCATATGGGCACCGGATAGCACCGATAAACCAATAGCATCTACATCTTCTTGAATAGCAGAAAAAACAATTTGGTCAATTGATTGGCGAAGGCCGGTGTAGATAACTTCCATTCCAGCATCACGAAGAGCTCTGGAAACAACTTTAGCCCCTCTATCGTGACCATCCAGTCCTGCTTTTGCAATGAGAACCCGAATTCGCCGTTCTGTCGCAATCGCATTCGGTCTTTGACTAATTTGCATGTAGACGATTAGACAAAACTGAGGCAGTAGACGTCAAGAAATCTTCCATTCAAATTGTGGATAACGAGAGAATTAAATATGTTAGTTGCACATTTTCTATGCAAACTGAAACGAAAGGCTATAATCCTTGTTTTGGATGCCAATTTCAAAAGGATTCTCACCTGTTTTTCACAGCTCTGGTGGAAACTATGGTCCATCCGGGCATAGTTTGAAAAGATGGGTTTGAGACCTTCTTAAACCCTGGAAAATCACTTTAATATTTGACAGAATCAGGGTTTTGGGCAACTCCTGTATTATTCCTTACGTTGGTTTGTCTGATCGCTTCTTTTCGGGCAGCGACTGCCAATCTAATTAGTATTCGAGTGTCTCTTCCTTCAAAGATCTTTCCGGAGATTTTTACTTTATAGTACATTCTCTACTCCTTATTGTTGCGAATCAGTAATGTCTTAAAACACCACGAACAATACCTTGGATTCTAAGTTTTTCTTTTTCAATGTAGATGGGAGACATGCTTTCATTGGCAGGTTGTAACCGTATCTGATTAGCTTCATGATAAAACTTCTTCAGAGTGACTTCGTTTTCCTCTATCAGGGCTACAACTGTGTCCCCATTATGGGCTTCTGAACTCTTCAGGACGATTACAAGATCTCCATCTCGAATTTGTTCGTCAATCATGGAGTTCCCGCTCACGCGCAATACAAAATGAGAGCCCTTCCCTAGGAACCCCTCAGGCACTAAAATCTTTTCAGAATTTTCTATAGCCTCAATGGGTTGTCCTGCAGCAATGGTGCCTAACAAGGGTAGAGAAAGGGTTTCATTCTCTTTTGGGTCTTGAAGCTGAATGGATCGAGCTTGATTAGAAAGTCGTCGAATAAAGCCACGTTCTTCCAGAGCTTCGAGGTGTTTGTAGACACCGTTGAGAGACGATACATTGATATGTTTTGCTATTTCCTCAAATGATGGAGAGTAACCATTGACTTCGAGATATTCGGAGAGGAAGTCAAGAATTTGACGCTGTCGTCGAGTAACTGGCATTTTGGTTCCCTGAAAATAGTTTCTACAGTTAAAGTCCATCATGGTGAAAAAAAGGTGAAAAAGCAAGCAGAAAGTGAAGAAAAAGTGAATACTTTGAATCTAGGCGTGTGTCACAAGAGCAACTTCGAAACACTGACCGGATTGAATACCTGGTAAACTTAGAAATATTTATTAGAAAACTACCGGATCACTCTATATGTGGAGGACGGGAATTTGACCTTTCACTTATTTGTAAGAGTTGTGATGAGGGTTATAGGGCTGTGTGTTTGAGGATAAAGTCCAGCAGAGCTGAACTGTATGAGTGACGATCTAAAGTAAAACTAGTGTTCATTTCATGATAATTCTTCTAAAGATTAGAACTCTTAAATTACTGTAAGAAAAAATGTTATAGGCGAAAAAGCGTTTTGATTTGGTTGACATTAAATGGACTGCTGATTATGATTTTTGAACTTTCGGAGGCTTGAAAGATCGTTACCGATTTGCGACCAAGCAATATAGAACTGACCTTTGGAAGTCAGCTTTGTTTTCTGGATCTAGTGCAGGACGTTTCGGACAAGATAGGGGAAATAGTTGGGTTCGATAAGAATGGTTGTTACTGGGTAAGTCTATCAGTATGTGAGTCTGTAACAAATGCCATCCTACATGGGAATAGGGAAGATGCTGAAAAGAAGGTCAGATTAAAGTTTACTATTTTAAAGGATCGATTGATTATCCGGGTGCAGGATGAGGGGAAAGGCTTTGATGAACAGAGACTACCGAATCCTTTGGACCCCCAAAATACACTGAAGCCAAGTGGGCGTGGAATTCTTTATGTTCGATCGTTCATGGATGATGTTAAATATCGACCCTTGACTGACGGTGGTTGGGAAGTGTGTATGGAAAAACGACTAAACTGCCCAAAAGGAGATGCAAATGACCATTGAGATACGAACATCAGGTTCGGTCAAAATACTCGATATTCAGGGCAAAATAACCATTGGTGAAGGAAGTGCGAAATTGCGTAGTACTGTGCGTGAGCTTCTGCAGAACGGGAATAAAGACATTCTTCTTGATCTTGGTGGAGTGAGCTATGTTGACAGTTCTGGGATTGGAGAACTTGTAAGTTCATTCACCACGGTTTCAAATCAAGGTGGACAGCTAAAGCTTCTCAATCTGACCGAAAAACTACAGGAGCTTTTGGCAATCACAAAGCTTCTGACGGTTTTCGATTCGTTTACAGACGAAGAAGAAGCTCTGGCATCCTTTTCTGAGTGAGGGAATTTACATTAGCAGGCTATGAGAGTTTTGTTCTAGGCTGTTTGATGTTAGGCCTATTTAGTAGGGTTGAATTGTTGCTGATAGCGATTCTTTCTGATTAAAGGTTGTCTTTTTCCTAAGATCCAGGAGGCCATCCAGGCCTAGGTATAGATTCATGTTGAAACTACAATACTTGCTAACAGATTAGAGCTTGCCATGGTCAAGTATTCTCTGGTGGTTATAGACGGTAAAACGAGATCTCCGTTTCTTAGAGGGATTCTAACGCACTCTTTGCTGAAGAGGGGGTTAGACTTTAAGCAAGCCTATCAGATTGCTAATACAGTTCGTGAACGGTTTCGCAAAAAAAACGAAGTTCTCCGACAGGAAATTCGCAAGACTGTCGATTCAATCATTGAAAAAGAATATGGGTCTTCACTAACAACCCAGAAGCCAGTACTTCCAAATAGCATTTATATAAAAGGTAAAGGAGAAGTTCCTTTAAGCAAGGGCATTCTTGCGCGGTCTCTAACTGCTACAGGCCTTGAGCCATCAACGGCTTATGCGACTGCGGTTGAGATACAAAAAAAGTTGTTAATAAAAAATTCTAAATTTATTGGCCGAAGGCAGCTCCGTAAAGTTGTGTATGAGGAACTCCTCCACACGCATGGCCAAGATTTAGCAGATCGTTATTTAGTCTGGCGCTACCTAGGTTCTCCGAAGAAGCCTGTAGTTCTATTAATTGGGGGAACCAGTGGAGCTGGAAAGACATCTTTAGGAGGTGAAGTAGCTCATCGTTTAGGAATTGGAAGAATTGTTACCACAGATAGTGTTCGTGAAATCATGAGACTAATGTTTTCGAATGATCTACTTCCAACTCTCCATTACTCTTCCTATGAAGCTTGGAAGGCTTGGCCAGCTGGGGACGATCCTCTTGTGGACGGGGCCGTAGATGCTTTTATGGAGCAGAGTACTCGAGTCAACGTGGGCATCAAGGCACTTGTAGATCGAGCTTTCAAAGAGAGGCACAGTCTGGCTCTCGAAGGCGTGCATCTTGTTCCAGGATTACTGGATTACCACAGTCTTTCTTCCAAAGCTTACTGTGTTCATATTGTACTTGCTAACTTTGATCCTGCTATCTATGTAGAAAGATTTCCGAAAAGGGAAGCTCAGGAGAAAACTCGTTTCTCACAAAAGTATCTGGACAATTTGGATGTCATCCTTCAGATTCAGGATTACATTCTAGAAATGGCACATTTGCACAAAATTCCTATTATCGAAAGTCAGGATGCAGAAAGTTCTGTGATGGAGATGATCACGACGGTGACTGACAACCTGCGAGAACAACTGAATCTGGGAGGGGAGAAGCTTGTTGAAAGGACTCTATAGCATTTTGTGACAAGTCCCAGTTTGTATTTATATTAGAATCTAATCAAATTAATGTTTTCTCAAGCCTTCTTTAATGTCAGCTGATCAGCCTGATAATTTTTTAAAAGGCGGCGAAATTCTTGGCCAGATCGTTGACCAAGACAAATCCCATCAAGAGAACGAGAAGCATAAAGCCTATTTTGAAAATTTGATCCTTTATTCTTAGGCTTAAATCCCTACCCATTATTCCCTCAATGGTCAGAAGGAGGATCATTCCTCCATCCAGAATTGGAATAGGTAGAAGGTTTAACAGGCCTAGCTGTAATGAAATCACAGCCATTAGGCTCAGAAGAGGAACTAGCCCGAGAGTTGCAGCCCGTCCAGAAAATTTGGCAATTTCAATTGGTCCAGAAAGCTGTTTAACGGAAGATGTCCCAGTCAAAAGACGTCCGATAGTGGCAAAGGTCAAAATGGTCATTTCATAATTGTCTTTTAGGGATTGTTGGAAAGCCTCCATAGGTTCTAGTTGTTCCTCTCTCGTGGCGTACTGAATATAAGCACCCAATCTAGGCTTTCCCTCAATAATTTCTGGGCTAATTGTCTGGAAAACAAGTTCACCGTTACGCAAAATTTCAAACAATAAGGGAGTCCCTTCAGAGGCGTTGATTGTTTGGGCTATAGCTGAAAATCCAATGTTACGCTGTCCATTTTTGTGTACAGAGACTATTTCATCACCGGTTTTGAGTCCGGATTTTTGTGCTGCTGAGTTAGGAATTACCCTACTGATGACATACGGGATAAAAGGACTGATACCTATCGTTCCACGGCCATCTTGAGTTTCTTGAGTAATTAGGCTGGTGCTCAGTTTCTTGTCTTTACGCTGGAACTCAATGTCAAGGGTTCGATCAGGGTTTATTGCAATTCGAAACTCTACATCCTTCCATCTGGGCATAGATCGACCGTTGATAGATATGATGGTGTCTCCACTCTGAATCCCACTCTTTAGGGCAGGAGAATCAGGGGCCACTGCACCCACTATCGGGGGCTTGATCAAGTATTCAAGAACTTCCTGCCCGATCATAAAAGTACCCGCAAGAAGCAAAACTGCTAGAATTAAATTCATTGCAGGTCCGGCTACAGCAACCCAAAATCGCTCTATTTTAGGTCTTGAAAGAAATTCATCGGGAGATCCGGTAAGCCCGTCCTCTGGGTTTTCCCCAGCCATTTTGACGTAACCACCAAGGGGAATAAGACTGATGCGGTAGTCCGTGTCAAAATAGCGAAATCCAATCAATCTCTTACCGAATCCAAGGGAAAAAACGTGAACTTTAATCCCGAAGAAGCGGGCAACCAAAAAGTGGCCTAGCTCATGAATGAAAATCAAAACCCCAAGCACGAATAAAAAGGACAGAATATAGGTTGCTATTAACGAGATAGACACAAGTAAAATTCCTTCTAGGTTAAGCTTGCCCTGATCATTTTAGCAGAGTATTAGTGCGGTTCTATTCTATTTTCAAGTTTGTACACTACAGAATGATATGACCAAGAAATGTGTAATATCCTTCTAGTCTGTGAAACTCCTTACAATGGTCCAGGCTTTGTCTCTGGAATCATGATCAACCTCGAGTACTGTTTCTACAGTGTCAATGGATTGAGATCGGTGCGATTCTAAAACTTGGGCAGATATCTTAAAAATCTTGGTAAAAGATATCTTGTTGCTGAGAAAAGCCTCTACAGCCACTTCGTTAGCTGCGTTTAAAGCTGTTGGAAAACTCTTTCCCTCACGCAGAGCTTCGTACGCTAATCTTATACAGGGAAATTTTGTAAGGTTTGGTTTTCTGAATTCTAGTCTTGGCAGGGAAAACAGATCTACAGAAGGTAGGCGAGTCTGCCAGCGCTCAGGAAAGGACAGCGCATATAATAAGGCTGATCGCATATCTGTGATTCCCATTTGGGCAATAACACTTCCATCTATAAACTCAACCATTGAATGAATCACCGACTGCGGGTGTACAGCAACAGCAATGCGATCAGGCTCTATCCCAAACAAATGGTGAGCTTCAATAACCTCAAGCCCTTTGTTCATCATAGTTGCCGAGTCGACAGTAATTTTAGGTCCCATCTTCCAGGTTGGATGTTTCATGGTTTCCCTTTTTGTGATCTTACTGAATGACTCCATTGAACGATCTAGGAATGGACCTCCGGAAGCAGTTAGAATTAGTTTTTTTACTTCATTTTTAGAAGGGTTGCCTCGAAGACACTGATGCAGAGCATTGTGCTCGCTGTCTACAGGAATGATGCTCCCACCTTTAAGGGCCTGAATCTTTTGTATGAAGTTTCCAGCAGCTACCAGTGTTTCCTTATTGGCAAGAGCTACCTGCTTTCCAGTTTCTAGAGCTTTGCAAGTAGGAACTAGACCAGAAAAGCCTGATATAGCCGCCACCACTGTTTTAGCTTCAGGCATGGTGGCAACCTGTGACACTCCATCCGTTCCTTCCAAAATCTCAAGATCGGGGAGATGGGTCCGTAATTTTTTAGCAGTTTTGGGATCAAAAACAGCAACCAGAAGAGGTCGGTATTTTTTTGCCTGTTCCAGCAGAAGCTGACCATTGTAGCCAGCTGCCAGACCTACCACTTGGAGTCTTTCAGGATATAGGTCAATAAGATTTAGAGTGCTCTGCCCGATGGATCCCGTAGAACCAAGAATAGACAGTGCCTTCATATGAATTCCTAATCGTTTTAGATTCTTTTAGTGCGGTTTCCTTAGTTTACAGAACAATCCTTGTGAGAAAATAATAGAATGGAAGTGCAAACAGCAAGCTATCTATTCTGTCGAGTACGCCTCCATGGCTTGGAATTAGTGTAGACGAATCCTTCATGCCTATTCCCCGTTTGAGGAAAGACTCAAAAAGGTCTCCTGCTATTCCACTAGCTCCTATTACACAGCCTAGTATGGCCACTAATAAAGGGGAATGGCCTGGGAAGACATGAGGTTGGATTAGAAATGCAACCAGGGAAGGTATTGTTAGGGATGCTACAAAGCCTTCTAGGGATTTATTAGGTGACAAATAGGGAACCACTTTATGTTTTCCCAGCCAGGAACCTACAAAGTAACCAGAGCTATCAGAGACCCAGACACAGATCAAAATGAATAGCAATTCGTGGTTAGAAACTCCATCCTGAGAGAGTCGTAGATGGAATGCTAGAGAGAAAGGCAAACTAAGGTAGAAAAAACAGAGTAAGTTGGCAGCGGCCTGGATAAGGTTTTGATTCTGAGGTCTGTGACTTCCCATTGACCGGATCATGAGGAGCCAAGGGACAATCATCATATATAGGCAAAACAAAGAAATAGACTGTGCTGCTATTAATGGTGAAACAATTGTTGCCAAAGCGGTGAATTCATAACCGCGGACTGAATAGCTTTTTAGAATTCGGAAAAACTCCCACAAAGAAGTTATCAAAAAAACTTCTATTAGAAGAAAAAAGCACCATGTAGGGGAAGAGTAAATTGTCAGTAGAACAACGGGGGCCAAAATAATAGCCACAAGTATTCGAATTATCATTTAAGATTCTCTGTTTTGTAGGATGTTATATTCCCATAGCGTCGCTCTCGCTGTTGGTATTCATGAACGGCTTTGAGAAGATGAAGCCCTCCAAAGTCAGGCCACAAAACATCTGTAACATAGATCTCAGAGTAGGCAATTTGCCAGAGCAAAAAATTACTGATACGCATTTCACCACCGGTTCTCACCAGAAGGTCAGGGTCGGGTAGGCCAGCTGTATATAAGCAGGACTCAATATCGAAAGCTTCTATTGGGAAGTCATTACGGGATTTCAGGAGTTTATTAAAGACATCCACAAGTTCTGTCCTTCCACTATAATTGAGAGCCAGGAACAATTTCATGCCAGTATTCGAGGAAGTTTCTTGAATGACATGGGCCAACTGCTTTTGAACAGTAGATGGTAACTCAGAAATACGCCCGATAGTGTTAAATCGAATATTGTTTTGTTGTAGTGTGACTAAGTCAGACCGAAGATATTGCCGAAGAAGCCTCCAGAGTGTATTCACTTCATGTTCGGGTCTTTTCCAGTTTTCCGAGGAAAAAGCATAAAGTGTTAGAACTGGTATGGTCAGTCTAGCTGCGTATTCGATAACTGATTTGACGGATTTCACTCCAGCTCGATGCCCTTGAATACGTGGAAGCTTACGAATTCTTGCCCAACGACCATTCCCATCCATTATGATAGCAATATGTTGGGGTAAACGGATCGGGTCTAGTTTTTTAAGAAGGTTAGCTTCTACACTGTCTGGTGAGATGATTCCTTCAAATCCTGTTGTTAAGGGATTCATGCAAAACCTCACAACCTGCAGGGATATCTGATTTCTTTACTTTATTCCGCATAACTTTTAATTCAGAGGCATAAGGTGAAATACATAGCTGATTATCACTTGTCTTACTCCAGTTTTTTTATTTTCTAAGTTCTGTCTTAATCTTTATAGCGAAAAACCCAATACATGATATTTCCTAAGTCTTACTAGTTCTAAAAGTTGTTTATATAGAATCCGGATACCTTTTTAGAATTGAATGGGATGGTGTCTAGTATATCTGTCTATTGATACTAAAACAGTTGAGCCATTTCATTATCATCTTATCAATCGTTTCAAGGTAATTAGATTCCATGTATTAATATTCCCACAACTTGCAACGTTCAATCTGCTTTTTTTGAAAAACTACTAGTACCAGACACGATCCAAGCAAAGGGCATGTGCGGGAGCAGTTGGACCTGCCAATCTTCGGTCTCGGTTTCGGATAATATTGTGTGGGTCTTGCGAATCACGTTTGCAAATTCCGATCTCCAGTAATGTCCCTACTATGTTACGAACCATGTGGTGTAGGAAACCATCTCCTTCGATGCGATACCATAAGAAATAACCAGACCTTAAGATTTCGGAACGAATCACCGTTCTGACCTTTGATGAAACTCGGCAACGAGACGAAGTAAATCCAGAAAAATCATGACGACCAACCAGTATTTGACTAGCTTTTCTCATTTGATCCCAGTCCAGTTTTGCTCTGTAATGGAGAACATAATCAGAAAGAAAAGGTGAGAGAACGGAACCATTGTAGATTCGGTATGCATATCGTTTTCGTGAGGCATCCCTTTGGGCATGGAACAGAGCTCTGGTTCTTTTCAGATTCATGATTCTAATATCGCTGGGAAGAACTGCATTTAGAGAGATTTGAAGAGACTTCGTCTCTCGACTTTCACCAAGCATGAAATGAGCTACCTGTCCTCGTGCATGGACACCTGCATCAGTTCGACCAGAGCCTATTACGGAGCATCTTTTTCCACAAATCTTATTTACCGCTTGTTCTAGCTCTCCCTGAACAGTTTTTTTGTTTGGTTGTTTTTGCCACCCTGCATAGTCAGTTCCTTTATAGTGAAGTAGCATCCTATACTTCTTCATGTATTGTCTCCCTTACTCTACTTTTCATAATTTCAAAGTTGATTTTAAAAGGTCAGTTAGTGTTTTTTTGGAGATGTTTGCAGACTGTTTTCTTATAGCAAATTTCTCCTCATATCAATTGTTTTCCCTAAAGAACCATAACCTGTAACTATAGAACTTGTAATCTTATAGACCGTTTATCAATGATACCGTGCTAGAATAGTTCTATCCGCGACATGATTCACCTGGAGATTGTTGCTATGTCTGGACATTCTAAATGGCATTCCATTCGTCATAAAAAAGCTGCCGTAGATTCCAAGCGCAGCAAAATTTTCACCCGTCTTATAAAGGAGATTATGGTTTCTGCCCGAATAGGAGGTGGCAATGTGGACTCTAACTCGCGGCTGAGAGCAGCTATACAGACAGCTAAGAACGCTAATATGCCGCAAGACAACATTAAGCGAGCTGTAATGAAGGGGACTGGAGAATTACCTGGGGTGCATTATGAGCCCATTACCTACGAAGGTTTTGGACCCGGTGGAACTGCTGTTCTATTGGAATGTTTAACCGACAATCGAAATCGAACAGTAGCTGAAATACGGCACATTTTTTCCAAATATGGTGGAAGTTTGGGGGAAACGGGTAGTGTTAACTGGATTTTTCAACGCAAGGGATATTTTTGTGTACAAAAAGATGTAATTTCCGAAGAGAAAGTTCTAGAAATTGCACTCGAAGCAGGAGCAGAAGACATGCAGATGGATTCTGATTGTTATGAGGTCTTCACTCCTTTTGACAACTTTGAGAAGGTGCGTCACGCTCTTGAGATAGCTAGTGTCCAGTCTACGGTAAGCAGTCTAACAATGATTCCGAGTTCAGAAGTTAAATTAGAGGGTAAAACGGCTGTCAGAATGCTCGCTTTAATGGAATCTCTTGAAGAGCATGATGACGTTCAGAATGCCTATGCAAACTTCGATATCGAGGAAGCAGAGATGCAAACCTTTGAGAATGTTGAATAAGGTATTGTGTCTAAAACTACAGAAAAGCGATTCTGATGATAGTTTTCGGAATTGACCCTGGAAGTCGCGTCATGGGTTTTGGAGTCATCAATGTCCAAGGCAATAAGATCCGATGCATGGACTATGGTGTTTTTAGAGGAGTAAAACGGGGAACTTGTAACGATTTTCCCGCTCGGCTAAAACGACTTTATGAAGGACTTGTAATTTGTTTAAAGAAACACTCCCCAGAAGTTGTTGTTCTGGAGGATTTATTTCATTCCGTTAACTCAAAGACTACTCTACGATTGGGTCAGGCTAGAGGAGTAGCTCTTTTGGCAGCGGCCAATTCGGGAGCATCAATTTTCGAATATTCACCGTTGGAGGTGAAGAAGGCAGTAGTGGGTTACGGTCGAGCGGACAAACAGCAAATCCAAATGATGGTCGCCAGACTGTTGCGCCTTGAAAAAACTCCAAAGCCTTACGATGCAGCTGATGCTCTAGCTGTTGCGATTTGCCATACACTCAGGAGTTCTGGAGGTCCGTTTTATTAGCTCTAACTTTCAGCTTGTTTCTAATACCTCCCTGCACTTGTGATATCGAATTGTCAAAAACGGATACGATCTTTTTTTAATTTAATTTAAGAAAATTTAAGTTGTTGTTCGTGAAGTATTGCTGAATCTTTGTTCGAGAGCCTTGCTCATTCAGTTCATTCTTTTTTTCGGGCCTTGGTTCTTTATCTCTAGGGTTTAATGTTCATAAATTGTGGAGTTAATCTTTTTTTTTCTCTCCATAATTTCCAACATTGACCCGGGCTGCCCGAAGAAGAATTTTGTCCTTTCGATAGCCTTTCTGTATTACTTCAATAACTTTTTGGTCTTGCTCCAACTTGTCCACTGGGATTAGTGCTACCGCTTCAGCAATCTCTGGATCAAATGCTTCACCGAGGGGTTCAATTGGCTCAAGGCCGAGAAATTCAAGCTTCCGATGAAAGAGTTTTAAGTTTAATTCGACTCCCTTTTGTAATGCTCGAAAATCATTGGAAGATACAGTTGAATCCAGAGCTAGTTCAAAATTGTCGACTATCTCGAGGAAGTCTTTTAGTAAGCTTACTTTTTCTCTTTCAAGGCGCTTTTCCGTATCTTTTTGAAGTCGGTTTCGCAAAGATTCGTTATCTCGTTTCAGGGATTCTAGCTTTTCCTGCAGGCGAGCTTCAGCAAGTTCCGTTCTTGTTTTTAATTCTTCAACAAAGGAAGGGAATTTTGTTTCAACTGGGGGGGCTTCTTCAATTGCAGTTTCGTTTTTTGCCCAGAATCTTTTGTCTGTTACTTGGATAGACTTTCTTTTTTGGGATTTAGAATCAGTGTGGACTATTTGTACCTTTTTGTCCTTACGCTTTTTCAGCATGATGTCACTTTTTCCAAGGAAGCAGAATTCAATTAGATTTACCTAAGCTTACATTACATAAAATCTTTTAGTCATAAAAGCAACTCACCTTTGATCGACCTTGCCTCCTTTTGATTTCCGTCTTATGTGAAACTATGGAGAAAGAAAACATGGTTTCCAAGGGAATAATTATATGAATATCCAAGAGTTAACTGAAAAAGCAAGAGAAGGGCTAATTTCGGCTCAGGACCAAGCCCTAGCGCTTGGCCACCAGCAATTGACAGTAGAGCATTTTATGTTTGCTCTTCTAATACAGAAAAATGGACTGGCAAGCACAATCCTTCATCAGGCTGATGTGCAGGTGGAAAAGCTAGTAGACTGTCTGGGGAAACAGATTGGAAAGATTAGAGAAAACAAAGATTTAATAGCTTCAAGGGATCTTCTATCCATTAGTCCCCAATTAAGCTCAGTGTTGTCTGCCGCCAAAAAAGAAGCCGACTTGCTCAAGGACCAGTTTGTATCTGTAGAACATTTTTTGTTGGCGATGACGGGAGACAAAAGTGGTGCTGGCAAGATTTTTAGTCAATTTAAAGTGACACGTAAAGCACTGGAATTGGCTTTGAGTAAGGTTAGAGGAACCCAGCGAGTGGTTTCTCCGAGTCCAGAATCTACTTATCAGGCACTGGAACAATATGGGTGTGATCTCACCCAGCTTGCAAGTCAAGGGAAGCTTGATCCCGTTATAGGACGAGATGATGAAATAAGACGAATCATTCGGATTTTGTCTAGGAGAAGAAAAAACAATCCAGTCCTAATTGGTGAGCCTGGGGTCGGGAAGACAGCGATAATTGAGGGACTCGCACAACGGATTATTTCGGGTGATGTGCCAGAAAATTTGAAGGAAAAGAAACTTTTAGTATTAGACTTGGG
>CAZMUJ010000037.1:0-6069 GCA_964569605.1 uncultured Acidobacteriota bacterium | reverse complement strand
GCCGATTATCATAACTCTGCTTTTTCTCCTCAATCACAGTCTGTCTCTGGTTTTCAAAGTTTTCTTCTGTGACCCGAAGAGAACGCATTCGGTCTGCTTCGAGCCAGAGTACCAGGTCCAGAGCATTAGAAGGCACCGTTTCGAAATAACCTGTGCGATCTTTGCTTGTACTGGCGTTCCAATTTCCACCCACAGAATCGACATATCGTCCATGCTGGGCTTTACCTACATTTTCCGAGCCCTGGAACATCATATGCTCAAAAAGGTGAGCTAACCCTGACTTGCCACGGTCCTCATGACTGGATCCTACCCTGTAATGCAAAGTCACATTCACCAGTGGGACCTTTTTGTCCCTGTACAATATGACATGAAGACCATTTTTTAGCGTTCTCTGTTGGAACTTCAAGGCGGGAAGTTTGCTCATCTGAGAGAAGAATAGTCCATAGTAAAAATTCTAAGATAATTGTTCTGACGCTGCTTTCAATCTTACACGGGCAGATTTGACTCGATCTACAGCTCGAACGAGATCTTTGTATGAAAGAGCTGATTGTTCACACCTCGCTGCACGCAGGGCAGAATCGATGACTGCGTTTTTGATGTCCCTTCCGCATATATGAGTAATTTCAGCAAGATCATGCAGAGAAACATCTCCATCCAAAGGCAACTCTGAGGGCAAATGACGCCGCCAAATCTCCAGCCTCGAATCCTTGTCTGGCATTGGAAAGTAAAGATTCCGAACTCGGGTTTCGAATCCCCTGTCGTAATTCTCTACCAAATTGGTTGCAAAGATCACAATTCCATTAAATTGTTCCAAGCAAACCAAAAGCTGACTTCTCATCGAGTTGATTGCCTGTTCTGCCCCCTGTGTCACATTGGTGAGACGACGGGAAAGCAAGGAATCGGCTTCGTCAATGAAAAGAACAGCCTTGTCTCTCTGAGCTGCAAAAAATACAGCTTCAACATTCTTAGCTCCATCTCCCACGTATTTGCTTTCGATTTGGCCATAGCTAGCCAATAGAATCGGGCGTCTTAAGTAATTTGCCAGAGCATGAGCTGCCAAGGTCTTACCAGTTCCTGGTGGTCCATGAAAATTTAAGGCTGTTCGAGGATATGGTTCGATAGCTCTAAGATTCCAATGGTCAAAAACGAGTTTCTCTAGTCTAACTAGATCAACGGCAGATAGCAGGCTTTCCCGTAATTCCTCAGACACCACTAGAAAATCAAAATCATAGAGCGGCTGTTTAGAAAGATACTGCTCTGCCCTTTCTTCCACCGAAACTTCATCTTCATTTCCAGCCTTTCTAGGCCTGACGGTTTGTTCCACAGATTTTATTTTCTTGTTACCGACCGAAATCGAAACTTCGGAAAGACCGGAAAGATCCATTAATTCGCGCACTGCCTCAATTAGACGGGCCGTACAAAGATCAGCAATTCCTCTGGGTATTGTGTCTGGCACCCCGGATACCAAGATCGACTGATTTTCAAAAGAGTCACGGTTGACCTTTTTCTTTTCAGAGCTCATTTTCTGCTACTCCAATCTCATTAACCGAGCCCAATCAACTATAAGTTTTAGTTTGGCTCTGAGAGAAGTCCTTAATCTCAAAACACTTCTAGTTCTAAATGGTGCAATAGCTCTACAGATTTTAACGGGTGAACTTGAGGACAGTTTTTTTCATTACTTGTTAATCCTGTTTGTTTTATAGAAATGGAAAGGACAGGCTCGATTCTTTACAATTTTTAGGATCAGTTTACAGCAGTGGGAACAACCAAACTAAAAGGAGCAATCTCGGCTTCGAATTGCTCTTCATCTTCAGTAATCATTTGATAGTGTCCATACATAGAACCAACCGGAGTCGTGAGTGGACAAAAACTAGTGTATTGAAATGAATCTCCTGGTCTAAGAACCGGTTGTTTCCCTACGACACCAGGTCCCTCAACGGTTTCTGCATGCCCCTCCGCATCTGTGATAATCCATTTCCGGCTCACCAGTTGAGCAGTCTGGGAACCAACATTAGAGATTGTGACCTGATAGGCAAAGAAATAGTAATTCTGTTCTGGTTGGCTTCGCTCCGGAACATGAAAACTTTCAACTTCTACTTTAATTCCATTTGTTGTCTGCTCAGTCATGGGAACAAGATTATGCCACAGTGCGCCACGCAACAACTAAAAATCAAGTAGGGTGCGTATTTTGTCAATATCGGCTGCAACTCTTATAGGTGAATTGGAGAATTTTGACTTGATCTTCTTCGAGTCCCCATCTGCAGAATCAAGTTCAAGTTTTCCAAAATGGTAGTTTGCGGTGTACTCAGGGTCTTTGAGTTGGTGCCCCGTAAGAATAGCCACTACACTTTCCCCTGGATGAATGGTTACAGAATCTTCATCATGATTGGCCTCCAAAAGCTTTTTGAGTCCGGCGACTGTGGTAGCAGAAGCTGGTTCGCAACCAATCCCATCTCGCCCTAACACTGCTTTGGCATCAGCAATTTCCTGTTCGTTTACCGCGTCACACCAACCATCTGAAATCTGCAGAGAACGAAGAGCTTTCTTCCAGCTTACAGGGCTACCAATTTTAATAGCCGTGGCATGTGTTCTGGCCGATGTAAAAGGTCTAAGGGTTTCCAAGCCTGAGGCTAGCATCGAATGGAGAGGAGACGCCCCCGATGCTTGAATTATGGTTATTCGAGGAATACTTTCGATCAAGCCAATCTCTTGAAGCTCATAGAACGCCTTTCCCAAGGAAGCACTATGACCGAGATTTCCTCCCGGTAAAACAATTCTATCGGGTGACTTCCAATCCAACTGATCAAGAAGTTCAATTGCCACCGTTTTTTGGCCTTCTACACGAAAGGGGTTAATTGAATTCAAGAGATAAATCCCGGTTGAAGAGGAGAGCTCGCGAACCAGGCGCATTGCCTCATCAAAATCCCCTTCAATTTGAACGGTTGTAGCACCATATTCCATGGTCTGAGCCAATTTCCCAAAAGCAATCTGGCCGTCAGGAATGAATACGATTCCCTTTAGGCCTGCTCGGGCTGCATAAGCTGCCATAGATGCCGAAGTATTTCCCGTCGATGCACAAGCGACTGCCTCCACCCCCAACTTACAAGCCTGCGTTACCCCTACGGTCATTCCATAGTCTTTAAAAGATCCGGTAGGATTCCAACCCAGGTGTTTAACCTTGAGAGACTCCAGTCCTACATAATCGGCCGATTTTGGAACGTCTACAACAGGGTTATTCCCTTCACCAAACGTGACAGCCAGTTCATAGTCATCCTTTTCAAAAGGAAGAAATTCTCTAAATCGCCAAACTCCACTCTGGTCGAGGGGATGGTTAGATTGACGGCGTTCAAGAAATTTAGTCTTCAGTTCGTTAGGAGTGAACTCAGAAAAAGTGTAGACCAAATCAAGCAAATCGTGGCACAGGGGACACTCATAGATATTTTCAAGAGCATCGTACTCTTCTCCACAGTCTTGATTGATGCAACGAAAGAAAAAAGGGGAGATCATTCTTCCAATGCCTTTCTGAAAAGGCTAATCACTTCCGGGGCATCCCATTCTACTGCTCCCACTTGTGAATAAATGATACGACGTTTTTTGTCCAAGACAAATGTAGTTGGCAAGCCGACAACTTGAAGTCGCCGAGTCAACTCTCCTTTGGGATCGATCATGACCTGGAACGGGTAAGGATGCTTATCGAGATAGCGTGACACTAGCTCTTTAGGCTCTTCTGTTATCGCCACCATACTGAGACCGTCTTCACTTAAAAGTTCGTAAAGTGTCTCCATAGCCGGCATTTCAGCTCTACAAGGCCCACACCAGGTTGCCCAAAAATTGAGGAAAAGAACCTTGCCTCTGTCGTCAGCCAAAGACACCGTCTTCCCTTCCATAGTCAGGAGTTCCCCGGAGAGGTCCACACCGGGACCAGACAAATTACCCGGCGAAGCCACTACGGCGGTCGGAACCGGGTTGGGCCTAGGAATCAAAATCACTAGGCCTGCCAATGCTAGTAGACAAACTACCCTGCTAGTCCGTCTAGAGATAACAAACCCCAAAAGAAACCAAGCTAACACCATGATGCCCAAGGCACCGATCCAGTAAGACATTAATTTTTTGCCCAGGTGAAATTCTGAGTCATTGGTAGTTTAGCACCAATCATTTATTGCTTTCTATGGTCAAAGGTAAAGTGATTTATCCAAAACATGCTAGCTTAATTTGACGTAAGACCAGAGAACGTCTACACCTTCAATATGCCATTTTAATTTTTCAATCTAAAATTCTGACCTTGAACCTGAATCTTTAAGGCTTAAACTTTACCAAACAATCGCCTTGCCTTGCTGCTCTTGGGTTTAGGTTCTCCTAGTTACCCCTAGTTGCCCCCATTTCCCGCAGTTTTGCCCCATGGATTGCCCCATGGCCCCCATCCCCCCAAACTGGGGATGGCCCGATAAGCACCTATATATTTATTAACAGGCAAGCGAGAGGGGTGTCTCAATTTTTTAGAGAGGTGTAATTTTTTTTGGAGCGTTAAATATTTTTTAAGGAGCTAATTTTTTTATCAAGTCCACCTAAGCAAGACTAACGGGGCAGGGTCGCTTGCGCTCACTAGAACGAATACTGGAGACAGACTCTATATGTTCTCCAGTGTTAAACAAGCCTCACGTGCGTGCGAGGGCTAGATCTTGTCTCACTTAGCCTGGTTTGTCCTTCAACCTGCTGGCTGGTAGCATTAATCGTAGCTGCAAATTTCCTAATGTTTGCTTAAGGATCGCTAATGACCACCCTACGCAAGCTGCTTTTCTTCTTTCTAATATTGGTGATTCTTGGGGCAGGCGGTTGTTCACAGACTGAAGAGATAGAGCAAAAGCAGTTTACTTCCGAAAAACTACTCCAAATATCAAAGCTAGAACAGCCTACTATCGAAGAACTAATCCAAAGCGCTGAACAAGGTGATGTTGAGGCGCAATATGAACTTGGGAAGCTGTACGACACCGGCAAAGGAGTCCCTACCGGCGAAGGAGTCCCCACGGACCACCTGGAAGCGGCTAAGTGGTACCGCAAAGCTGCGGAGCAAGGTTATGCCAACGCCCAATTTCGACTGGGTGATGCTTACCGCAAGGGTCTAGGAGTTCCTCAAGACTACCAGGAAGCCTTCAAGTGGTTCCAAATGGCTGCTGGCCAGGGTGATGCTGAGGCTCAATTTAACCTGGGGTATATGTATGCCAAAGGCCAAGGAGTCCCCAGGGACTACGTTCGTTCACACATGTGGTTCAATTTATCTAACTCCCAAGAAACGGACGACGACATGAGAAAAGGGATAGCCAAGGCGCTCAACGCCATAGAAGAAAGGATGACTCAGGAACAGATTAGAGAGGCACAGAAGCTAGCACGAGAGTGGAAGCCGAAGGCGAGGTTTTGATAACGGGAGTAAATTTCTTCCTTAAGCATCCGCAACTTTGCTTCCCCCCTTTTAGTACTTTTGACACCCCTTAAAGCCCCCTTCCCAAAATGGCTCCCAGCCGATACACTTGAGGCGGTTACAGCTCTGAGGTCGGAATTGGCTTCCCCAAGCCAATCAACAGCTCTGGCCTCTAGCTGAAACCCAGCTGTTGGGGTGTTAAATGTCCAGTCATAAAACGTTTGGAGAATTTCTTCGCTGTGTTGATCGTCGCACTCGGGCTGAGTTTCGTGCGGCAGGGAAAATATGGCCCGTAACCAAGTCCTGGCACACGCTCACGGAACTAAAAACTGCTGATGGCAAAATTCCTTTAAAGAAGATTTGGGACAATCTACCGTACTTCTACTACAAAGGAAGAGGCGAGATCCAAAAAACTCTTCAGGAAGGGTGGGAGGATCACTTCGTAAAAGACAATAGCGCAATGGTTGCTAAAGGAATTGAATCTTGTGTCCTATCCCATGGGGATCGCAGTGATATTGAAATGGACATCTACGAACCACCCTCAAGGGAAGAGATGGAGCGGGACAACGCCGAGTGGCGGAGGAAACACGATGAGGCTGATCGCCAAGATCTAGACTCGGTCGCTAAGGCCATTGCCCAATATAGGGAAAAAT